>JAUMAI010000546.1:0-2091 GCA_032116775.1 Pirellula sp.
TGTTAACGTTGCGGGCTTCATGATCGTCTGTGAACGATGTGGGCGCGTATTCATCGAACCCGGCTCGGCGGATTGGGAAGATGTATCCCTCCTGTCACGTAAGGTATAGGGCACGCTCCCCTACCAACCGATTCACCTAACCTCCACCATCACCTTCGCCACGCCGGCCGCTTTGGCAAAATCATCCTCGGTAACCAGCAGATAACTTTGCTGCGCGATGCGTGGCGAATTGCCAAGCCAGGAGCAAACCACATGCAATGGGAACTCGCGTTGGAGTTCTGTTTGTCTGCTGGCCCGCATCGAGTGGAACAATCGCGGCCAGCCCGAAACGCCGGCGCGTCGCAAGAGTCGTGTCATTTCGGTGCGTAGGTTCGAGTTCTTCCAACCCATCGCTGTATTGGCAGCCGCTCGGTACTGTGGAGCTGCGACCACGTATTCGCTCTTGTCGCCGAATATCTCGAACGCTTCGTCGAGGATCGAACGCAACTCTGGGAAGATCGGACAGCTACGAATGCCACGGCCTTCGTGATGCTCGACCTTCGGCTCTGGGATACTCATCCGATTCATTTCCCAATCGATGTCTTCCCAACGTAGCGACAGCGTTTCGATGGAAGAGTCTGTCTGTAGCAGAAAGTCTCTAATACCCAAAATTTCGAGTGTTTCGACTTTTTCGACTAGTTCGAGTATCTTCCCTTGGACTATAATCTCAAGTGTTGCTTAAGGAGATAAGAGAATGACTACGTTACTGCCAGATAATTTTGAAACCGTTTCTCCGACCGACTCGGACGCCCGTTTGGCTCTTGAGTCGAGTCGGATCCTCGCCTCTCGCAAACTAGGGAAAAAAACAAGCGTCCGAATCCGATTGGGTGATGACGATTCATCTGAAGGGGTGGTTGTCCCCACTTCGGCGGTGCGATTATTCCTTCACCTACTGGTCGAGATGTCACAAGGTCATGCCGTGACATTGATTCCTACACATGCGGAGTTGACAACGCAGCAGGCTGCCGATCTGCTCAATGTATCGAGGCCCTATGTAGTCAAATTGCTTGACGAAGGAAAGATTCCCTCTCGGCTCGTTGGGAAATACCGGCGAGTTCGGTTCGACGACCTAATGGCTTTCAAGAAGAAGGATGACCAAGCACGCTCCGAAGTCCTAGATCAGCTTGCGCAGGAGGCTCAAGAACTAGGGTTGGGCTACTGATGGATCACCCGGTCACTGCGATTTACGACGCGAATGTCCTTTACCCAGCACCTATTCGAGACCTCTTTCTTCGCATTGCACAGTCTGGCTTAGTTTTCGCCCGCTGGACGGAGTTGATCCATGATGAGTGGGTACGCAACCTACTTGAGAACAACCCAAAGATGAACCCGGAAAGTATCGCCAGAACTCGACGGCTAATGAATGAGGCTGTGCGTGACTGCCTGGTGACCGGATACGAGGGCCTAATTGATACAGTCGATTTACCGGATCCGGATGATCGTCATGTGTTGGCTGCTGCAATCCACGCCGATGCTCATGCGATCATCACTTACAACCTGAAGGATTTCCCGGCCCAGGCACTTTCCCGCTACGGAATTGAATCTCTCCATCCTGATGAGTTTCTGTCTTCGCTTATTGCAACCGTACCGGGATCCGTCTGCTCTGTTATCAAGCGGCAACGGGAGAGTTTACGCAGACCACCCTACACGGCTGTGGAACTCTTAGAGATATTTGCAGGGCATGGATTGATCCAGTCCGTCCATGGACTCAAGCCTTTCTTGGACTTGCTGTAGTCGACAGTGGTTCTTCGTTTTCAATCACCGTGCTCCGCAAAAAAGCACCTCTCGAACTCCTCAAAAACATTGGAAAAACATCGAAAGGTTCGGTTCCTGTCCTCTCCGCTGCAAAACCCTGGTTTTCCCAGGGTTTTTCGCATTTCTGGCCAATTGCTTTGGCTTTCCTGCACGTCCATGCACGTGCATGCTTGCAGGTGCTGCGTCGTCTAGTGCGCTGCCTTGGTCCCTGGTGAGTCGTCCAGTGAGTCGTCAGAGTCGCCTCGAAACCCACGTTTTTCCAAGGAAAACAGGTGGCTTTGCAGCAGAGGGGGTAGG
>JAUMAI010000547.1:0-4477 GCA_032116775.1 Pirellula sp.
CCAGCAGACTCGCAAATTCCTGCTCAGTAATCACTTTCACGCCCAACTTTTTTGCTTTTTCCAGCTTGCTACCTGCATCCTCACCCGCCACAACAAAGGTCGTTTTCTTGGAAACACTGCTAGCAGCTTTGCCTCCTTCACTATCGATCAGCTTTTCAATATCTTCACGACTGTAACGCTCTAATTTACCAGTCACTACGATCGTTTTTCCCTCTAAGCGTCGGTTGCTTGAAGTCGCTTCTTCCGGTTGCTCAAGCGAAACACCAACCTTTTTTAGCTCGCTTAAAATATCGCGTCCTGAGGCATGATGTAGATAGTTGTAGACGCTAGCCGCAATGACAGGTCCAACCTCAGGCACTTGAGAAATTTCCTCTTTTGTTGCTTGCTGTAAAGAATCGACTGAGCGGAAGTGCCTTGCCAAAATCTGTGCCACCCGCTGTCCAACATGCCTGATCGACAAAGCATTGAGTACGGAACTCAATCCTCTCGTCTTACTTGCTTCAATTCCATCCATGAGGTTTTTAGCTGATTTCTGCCCCATTCTCGGCAAGGCTGCCACGTCTGCTTGCTTGAGATGATAAATGTCAGTCAATTTCGTGACTAAGCCCTCAACGACCAGCAACTCAATGAGCTTTTCTCCTAAGCCCTCAATATCCATCGCTTCACGCGAAGCAAAGAAACGCAACCGCTGACGTAACTGCTCAGGACAGTTGTCGTTTGAACATCGGATGTAGACACCACCTTCATCTTTCACCAGACGCGTATTGCATGAAGGACATTGAGTAGGAAAAACGTATTCTGGCAATTCACTCTCTCGCAAGTGTTTCTCAACACGAACAATGTGAGGAATAATCTTCCCAGCCTTTTCTACTATGACCCAATCACCTTCGCGAATATCTTTTCGCATAACTTCCTCAGCGTTATGCAAACTAGCTCGGCTCACGGTCGTTCCGGCCAACTCAACCGGCTTCAATTCAGCAACGGGTGTCACAGTACCAGTCTTGCCAACTTGCACATTAATCTTCAGCAACTGAGTTAAGGCTTCATATTTTTCGAACTTATAAGCAATAATCCAACGTGGACTCTTTGCCGTTGAACCTAATCTGTCACGTTGGGCGAATTTATTAACCTTCAAAACTAATCCGTCGACTTCAAAATCGAACTCATGTAGCCGCTCAATGACTGTTTCGCAGTAGTCAACAACATCCTTGAAATCCTCTTTCGCTGCGACGTTGGGCGTTACGGGGATTCCCCACTCCGCTACCTGCTTCAAAAACTCGATATGTCCGCGAGATTCGATTCCCTCGGAAACTCCCATGCCGTGACAGAAGAAATGCAGATTCCGGCTGGCGCAAATCTGGGGATCGAGCAGCCGAATCGTTCCTGCGGTGACGTTACGCGTATTTTTGAAAGCTTCTAATCCCTCTCGAGATCTTTGCTCATTGAGCAAAACGAGGTCACTATTGAGCATATATACCTCACCACGCACTTCGAGGCGGGCTGGGATGTTGTCGCCCAGCAACTTGAGAGGTAAGCCTCGAATCGTTCTGATGTTGTGGGTAATGTCATCCCCCACTTCGCCATCACCGCGGGTCACAGCCTGAGTCAAGACACCATTTTCGTACACAATCGAGGCGGCTACACCATCAACTTTCAGTTCAATGACCCATTCAATCCGTTCGCCACCGAGCAATTTCGTCGTTCGATCGATAAACGCTTTTAGCTCATCTGTCGTATAAGTGTTATCTATCGACAACATGGGCACCCGATGGCGGACCTGCTCTAACTCAGATAGCGGTTGATCGCCGATTCGCTGCGTCGGACTATCCGGAGTGATGAGTTCGGGATGCGCTTCCTCCAAATCTTTGAGTTCGCGTAGTAGACGATCATATTCCAAATCGCTAATGATTGGATTGGCCAGCACGTAGTATCGACGATCATGCTCAGCAATCTCTTGCCGTAATTCGTTTACCCTCGCGGCGACTTTAGACTTGCTCACTGACTCAATCCTTGATGACAACGAAAAGAACACTCAGGTCTATCGGGGTGCTGCTTACGATACTGTGTTCATTAATTTCCTACCGATGAGCACTCAGGTTTGGCGCCGGGACGATTATCTGCGGAGTTAGGAATAAGGCACAGGAATTTCAAGGCTGCAGCGCCTGTATTCTCAAACTGATGAATCTCATCTGCCTCTACAAGGACAGTCGTACCAGGTTGCAACCGATGCGGCTTATCGCCCTGATAGACGAGACCTTCCCCTTCCAACACAAAAATCTCATGTTCGTAAGGGTGATGATGTCGCGGCGTATGACCTCCGGGAGCCACTTCGAAAAGTCGCATGGCAAAATTAGGGGCCCCATCCGTCTTGCTAACCAACCAACGCACTTGGCAACCTGTTGCGCCATCCATTTGCACCGGTTGCAGCGTTACCTCATTAACCGATTGTACTTTCATAATAATTCTCCTTATTTGGCGACCCGCTGATCACTTCCGCAAGTCGACTTCTAGACAAATAAAGGCCTAACAATCTTACGAGAACTCCTGAATTATCTCATCGCATTTTAGCCGACTATTGATGAGCCCCATATGGCCCACTAACAGACAAGAACTTATCGGTTTGGGGCTATCTCACCCGAAGCTATGACGGTCCTTTCGCTGCCTAATTCTCTTTCCTAGCCGCGGACTACTCAGAGTCCCGGCAGCATCGATTCGCAGCAATCCAACTTCACCGTTTTCAAATCCTTCGAAACCAGAAAGCTTGGGAGCCCACATCTTCCACCCAACTTTGAAACCTCAATAAAATGGCCTGCTCCACCGGAGTGCGCATTGCCTTGTTGCGAGCCCTGTCACGCCTCTTTTGCGTGATTCTCTTGCCCAATCTAAGCATTTTCGCCGACAAACCCCTTCGATCACACCCCCTCGAACAGGTATTTGATGGTCATTTATTGACACCCTCTTACGCACCGGCGAGTTGATCGATTATGCTCGTAATCCAGTGAGCCTAGGGGGCTATCAGCCAACTTTTGGCAGCCTCTAGGGTCTACGGGGATTCTCGTTTTATATGGTTCGAATGACAGGGTCGCTGGAGCGATACCCGGCACGAGTCTCGCTCTATTGGTATTCGGTAATTCTCATCGTCGGCACAACGTTGTTATTACTGCCGCTTTCGGTGGCAGAAAATCGAGAGCCCATTTCGTTTGTTGACAGCCTGTTCACAGCGACAAGTGCTCTCTGCGTGACTGGCCTTTCTGTGCGCAGCACCGCTCATGACTTCTCGTTCATGGGCCAAATTATCATTCTTGCTCTGATTCAACTCGGCGGTGTTGGCATCATGACGGTGACAACGTTCGTGATGTTTCAGCTTGGAGGGCAGGGGGGCTTGCGGCAGCGCGCGGTCATCGCTGAAACCCTTGGTGCTGGCCCACAGCACGATATACGCTGGATTTTGAAACAAGTCCTACTGCTGAGCCTAGGCATCGAATTGCTAGGTGTGTCGATACTTGCCGTCAGATTCTCATTTCTCATGGATTCATCTGCAGCGATCTGGAATGCAGTCTTCTTGAGCGTATCGGCATTTTGCAATGCTGGTTTTGCGCTTCACGATCAGAACCTTTCGCCACTACGCGATGATATCTGTACTAATCTTGTGGTTATGGGGCTAATCGTTAGTGGCGGTTTTGGTTTTCCCGTGATGATTGATATCTCGCGAACTATCAAGCGAGGTTGGCCGAATGCCTGGTACGATCTCCACCTTCACAGCAAGTTGATGATTGTATCTTCACTTCTAGCCATTGGCGCGGGAGCTATCGTTACGTTGGCTCTAGAGTGGAACGGCGTTTTCAACGAACTCCCGGCCGGGCAAAAGATCATCCCTGCCATGCTTCACAGCGTCAGTTGCCGAACCGCCGGCTTTAATACGGTAGACATCGGTGCGATGCGCGACGCCACAATCTTTTTCTCAATATTGCTTATGGTGATCGGAGCTGGCCCCTGCTCGACCGGTGGTGGCGTGAAGATATCGACGGCTGCCCTACTGATATTGCAAGCCTATTCGCGCTTCCGTGGGAAAACACATATCAATGTTTTTCGCCGCACGATTCCTCAGCAATCCATCGACCGAGCTCTAGCGACGGTAATGTTCTACCTGCTCGTCGCCGCAGTTGCCCTCACCTTGATGCTAATGGCGGAAGAGCGAGCGACACTGGCTGATGGCAGTAAATGGGGATTCCGCGACATCATCTTTGAAGTTGCCTCCGCCTTGGGAACAGTTGGCTTGAGCACTGGAATCACACCCTCGATTTCCGACTTAGGTAAGGTGATCTTAGTCGTTCTAATGTTTATGGGACGTCTCGGACCAATTACCGTGTTCGCCGCTTTAGCATCTTCACGGAACAAACACACCATTGAATTTGCTCGTGAAGAACCATTACTCGGATAATTCATCACTGACACCGCTGTACTCCCTGCCACGGAT
>JAUMAI010000547.1:4487-14658 GCA_032116775.1 Pirellula sp.
GAAGGAACATAACATGAAACGATTTGTTGTAATCGGCCTCGGTAGCTTTGGTTCTGCCTTAGCAAAGAAACTGAAAAGCAACGAATGTCGCGTCACAGGCCTCGACTCAGATCCTGACAATGTCGAAGATCTTAAAGATTTCCTATTTGAAGCGGTCATCGGTGATGCCACAGATCGGGATACTTTGGCTACGCTCGAATTAGAAAAAGCAGATGGTGTCGTCATCAGCCTCGGTGAAGACATCACTCGGTCGCTGCTATCTACACTGCATGCAAAGGAATTGGGCGCGAAACACATTGTTGTGAAAGGTGTCACTCCGGAACATGGCAAGCTACTGAAGAACCTCGGGGTCGAACGAGTTGTCTTCCCGGAAACGGAAATTGCCATGCAGCTAGCGGATCGCCTAACTTGGCCAAGTGTTATCGACTATCTACCGATCGATCCGGAATACAGCTTTGTGGAAGTCGCCATACCGGAATCCTTTGCCAACCAACGTCTTATGGACGCCGATCTGCGTAAGCGATTCGGCATTTGGGTCGTAGGTGTTAAAGATGCTCTAACAGGCAAGTTAACCATGTTCCCGGATGGAACATTCAAGCTATCGGAAGACCAAATGCTGCTCGTGGTTGGCAAGGAAAAAGAACTGCATCGTTTACGAGACGCCTTATAACCGACGCTAAAGTTTCTCCTCCGAACTTGAACATTACCTGTAAGATCACAAGCCTCCAAGCGTTCGAGAGACAAAGAAATAAAAAAGGCTCCCGGTTTCCCGGGAGCCTTTTTTTGTTAATCGCTATCGCGAATTCTCCGACCTAAACTCAGCCTGCTTGTGCGAGGTTTAGTTCCACTAATGCTTCCACGTAATCACGAGTTACATTGAGAATTTCGTCAGTATAAAAATTCTTGTCGAATACTTTATCTTTATCCTTGGATTCTGTCTCACCATTGATCGTCTTTTCCTCTTCGCTATCTGCATCAAGCTCCTTGCGTCTTTCAAAGAAAGATTTCTCATTGAGCGAAACAAACTGCTCATCTTTCTGCTTGTTATAAGCTTCGATTTGACGTAACAGTTTGTCGAAATCATCATTCTTTTCGATTCGAGATACCGAATTGGCTCTCAGTCGCTCGACCAAATTGCTGTTCACCTGCTTATAGTCCTCGTGAGGGGCAGCCTTAACACGATCATTTTCTAGAGCGTAATCAAGATCCCCTTCGCCGATATCCATTTGAGCGGTGATCGAAGGAAGAATAACATCGGCAGGGACACCTTCTTTCTGTGTGCTCTGTCCGTCAGGTAAATAAAACTGCTGAATAGTGATCTTTAAAGCACCCCACTTCGGACCATTGCTGCTGGAGAGTGCGGCACCTAAGTCCATTAAACTCTGCACCGTTCCCTTACCGTCCGTCGCTGGATCACCTACCACAATACCGCGGTGATAATCGCGAATAGCACCGGCAAAAATCTCCGAAGCACTTGCACTCTGCTTGCTACACATAACCACCAACGGACCGTTCCAAGTAACGCCAGTGTCATCGTCCTTGTAGACCTGAACCGCGCCATCTGGTTCTTTCACCTGCACAACCGGGCCTTGATCAATGAAGAGGCCAGTCAGGTTAATTGCTTCGGTCAAGCTTCCTCCACCGTTACGTCGGAGATCAAGAACGACGGCGTCAATTCCCTTCGCTTTGAAGTCCGTTAGTATGGCTCGAACATCTCGAGTCGTGCTGCGGAAATCCTCGACGTTTTTGCGAGCACCTTCCATATCCATATAAAAACTGGGGAGATTGATGTAACCAAACTTGTAAGGCTTACCGTCCGCTTTCTGTGCGAACTCAACAACTTCGCCACGTGCCGCCGAATCTTCTAGCTCGATTTTGGCTCGCTGAATGACGAGTGTTTTCGCTTCGCCACCCGTTGCAGGCTTGACCACCAAGCGAACGAAAGTACCGGCGGCTCCTCGAATCATCTCCACGACCTGATCAAGCTTCATATCCACAACGTCAACCAAGTCACCCGACTGTCCTTGGCCAACACTGACTAGCCTATCACCAACCCGAAGTTCACCCTGCTTATCCGCTGCACCGCCGGGAACGATACTGGATACCGTTACGTACCCATCTTCCGATCCTAATTGGGCTCCGATACCTTCCAGCTTCAGGCCCATCAAGATTCGGAAGTTTTCTAAAGTTTTAGGAGCCATATAAGTGGTATGTGGATCCAAACTGCTGGTCACCGCAGTGATAAACATTTCTAGTAGCTCATCGGCGTCCGTCTGATGCCAACGCGTCGACAAGGTTCGATATCGGCGATGCAACCGATCCTTAATCTCTTCATCAGTCAACTGCTTTGGCGCTTCATCACCCGATGCTTCATCATCGCGTTTGATTAAAGAACCGCTATCAGCATCAGCCTTGAGCAACAGGATGCTGTATTTGATCTGACGTCGCCAACGATCGGTTGCTTCTTCTGGAGTCTTTGGATACTGGGCGGCTTTGCGATCGGAGACCATCATTTCATCGACGTTGAAATCATGCTGCATATCGATCAGCTTGTGAGCTTCGGCAATCCTTTCATCTACTCTTTTTAGGAAGAGCTTGAAGGTGTCATAAGCGAAGGTTATGTCACCGTTTTGAACCACCATGTCGTCTATTTTTGTTTCCGACTGCATGAGTTGATCAATGTCGGATTGGTAGAAATAAAGCTTTAGTGGATCGAGACCTTCTACAAATTGTTTGAAGGAGCGTTTGGAAATCTCGTCGTCAATTTTGCGACCGGTGAGATGCAATTGGGAAACTTGGCGAGCCAAAGTACGCGTAATGGCGCGATCCAAAGAACGGGGGCCGTTCATCGTTTCTACGCGCGGCGGTGCTTCACCATACACGGACGCGGGTGGGACCACGACTGCTAAGCCGCCGATCAACGCACCGAAAACAACACCAGCCCTAGTGTATTTCGCCAAATTCCAACGCATCGATAAACCCTTAAATGATGCTTTCCGCATTCCCAGAAAGTACTCTTTTGAATAGGCAATCTTACCGCCTGACATCGAGTGTCCCTAATAAGTTAGCCAGACTGCCGCTCTTGATACTAAAACATCCCCCAATCGCGGGCAACATCGAAACTATATTTCTGACCTTACGCCACGCTTTATTACCCAGTTCATATTACGTAAGATAACAACACCCCTAAATGGGCTAGTACCCAACCGCCCGTTTTCCCTCCGGCCTCTGGGACAAATTGCGAAAACGCTGCTGTAGAGACGCGCAGAAGGGTACCCTTTTGTAACAACCGTGTCTTGGGTGTCTGGCACAACATTGAATGGACGATAACAATAGGGGCATACCTCAAGCGGAGTTTACCCCGGTCTTCTAAAGGGATCTTGGAATGGCATTTTTGACCGCAGTCAACGGCCCAGTTGCAGGCAGACGTTATGATCTAACCGGCTCCAAATGCGTGCTCGGGCGCCATCCTGAATGTGATATCATCTTAGACGGGGCAGGGGTGAGCCGTACGCACGCGACAGTCGTGCAACGCGGAAGCGACTTTTTGGTGGAAGATCTCAAAAGTCGCAACCGAACGTTTGTAAATGGAGTCATCATCGAGCAGCCGACCCAACTGCGCGACGGGGATTTGATCCGGATTTGCGACCTGGAATTCTCCTTTCATGAACATGATGCGCCTGTGCAGTTAGAAAGCAATGCCGGAAACAGAGACGGCAGTAGCTTTGGAATCATGTTGGTTGAGGACAATGACAATACATTCCGTAGCTTCACCTCAAAAATTGACCTCAGCGGCAGCCAGTCTGGGACTTTTTTCAACACCTCTGCCGAAGCCCGCCTCAACGCCTTACTGGAGATCTCCAACGCCTTAGGCAAAGCGATTTCTCTCGAAGACGTTTTGCCCAAAGTACTCGACAGCTTATTCAATATTTTCCTGCAAGCAGACCGCGCCTTCATAGTTCTTAAAGAACCAGATGGTAGTTTGCGCCCACGATGGTCCAAAACGAGGCGAGCTGAGCACGAGGAAAGCGTCCGTATCAGTCGAACAGTCTGCCGCGAGGTGATGGAGTCCAAAGAGGCAATTATTTCCCAAGACGCAACGATGGATGATCGTTTCAAATCGAGCGAAAGTATCGCTGACTTTAGAATTCGCTCCATCATCGTGGCCCCACTACTCAACAGCGCCAACGAAGCGATTGGCGTGCTGCAGATGGACACACTGGAACAACGAAATCGATTTGAGCCCAAAGATCTCGAAATCCTAATGGCGGTAGCGAACCAAGCTGGTATCTCGATTGAAAACGCTCAATTGCATGACCAAATGGTTGAACGCGAGCTAGTGGAACAAGACCTCAAACATGCTCGGATGGTACAGCAAGCGTTTGTTCCAGCGCAGCCACTCATTTTGCAAGGCTATAGCTTCTTCCACCACTACAATCCGATGCAACAGGTTGGCGGAGACTATTTTGACTATATTCACCTGCAAGATGGTCGAATCGCAATCGTGGTTGCCGACGTTACCGGTCATGGTATTGCAGCCGCAATGTTCATGGCAAAAGTTTCTTCAGAGACCCGTTTTGCCCTGGCCACCATCGATGACCCTGCTGAAGCAATTACGGCTTTAAACGAACGCCTCAGCAAGTTGATGGTCGAGCGGTTTGTCACCATGGTCGTCACGGTACTTAAACCCGACACGGGTGAAGTGATTGTAGTCAACGCTGGACACATGGCTCCGATCGTTCGCTCCACTGACGGACAATTGGCAGAGCCCAGTAGCGATATCTCCGGTTTAGCCCTCTGCGTTTTGGACGACGAGCGTTTTCAATCGGCCTCTTTCAAACTCCAACCCGGCGAACTATTCGCCCTCTACACTGACGGCATTAATGAGTCGGTAAATGAATCTGGCGAGCAATTTACAATTCAACGGGTGATGCAAATCATACAAACCTCTGAGCCAAGCGTACCCAAACTTGGCCAAAGCCTTATCGAACAAATCAAGGGTCATATTGGGAAGGCGAATCCATTCGACGATATGTGTTTGGTCATCGTCGGCCGAGTTGATAAGGACTCGCAATCGATCTGAGCAACCTAGAGCGCATCCTGCGGCTCTTGTCGCAATTGACGCTGCAGATCGCCTTTCGAACTCTAGATCAGACTATGATGAGTCTGTGCGAACCGCCTCAAAGCAATCGCCTGAGGCGAGTTCGCCAAAGAATCCTAGAGCAACGCGTAGTGAGCGTTACGAAGATTGGTTAGGACAAGGGATTACTTGTCTATTCAGCTCAAGAATTGGCTTGTGCTGCTCGACGTGCTTTAGCTGCGGCTATAAAAGAACGCACACATAGAGCTAGAAAGACAAAACAGAGGATTGCCATTCCCCACACCGAAATTGTGGCGAGCATGTTAGTAGGTTTTTCTGGGTCGGCTGTCGCAAATAGCTTCGATAGACCTCTCCCACCGGACACCACACCTCCCAACAATGCAATGACCGAAGCAGCATGCATCGCATGTTTACGTAACTCCTCTTTCATCGCCACGGCACCACATCCTAGAAGCAAGACTCCGAAAATTGCTGGGATAAATAAGGTAACACTCGGTGCCTTGTTACCTTCAGCGCTGGAAACTCCGCCTACACCGGCAGCTGCGGCAAAGTAACTGACACTCGATAACACGATCAACAAGATCCCAAATAGCATCGCTTGCTTTGGCATGCTCATTTCTATACATCCTCTTTCTGAGATTGATACTTGCGCCCTTGGAACGTATCGCGTCGTGCAAATTCGTGCTCAACCGCCGTTCGGACCGCTGCTTTGTCTAAACACCAAGCAGGCCCAATAAAATAGTTCGCTGGGGCGTCACCTGTAATTCTTTCTACAATAGTATGGGACGGTAGACGCTCAATGAAATCGACCAAAACTTGAACGAAATGATCTCGCTCCATCAACGTCACTTCACCCCGCTCCACCTGCTCACCGAGCTTAGTCCCTGGTACTGCGTACAAATTATGGATCTTCACCGCGTCGACGTTCCACTTAGCTAACTCTTCAACGGTCTCCATCATTTGAGCATCACTCTCGCCCGGCAGACCAAGAATCACGTGAACGCATAGCTCCATACCCCGACCCTGGCTGCGCTGCATCGCGTCCACAAATGCATCATGATGATGTCCTCGATTCATCCAATCTAAACTAGCGTTGTGGATCGTCTGCATACCGTACTCAAGCGACAAGTACGTTCTGCTGGCTAGATCTTGCAAATAATCAAGCACTTCATCGGGAACGCAATCTGGCCGTGTCCCGATCACTATTCCGCAAACGCGTGGATCATCAAGAACCGGTTCAAAAGTTCTCTTCAGCTTGTCCAACGAAGCATACGTGTTGGTTGCCGGTTGAAAATATGCTAGGAATTTATCCACCTTGGCGTAGTAATGCCTTAACCCTGTAATCCCCTGCTCCAGTTGTTGCAAAATCGGGACTCGCTTGGTTCGCCGCACCGGGCTGAAACTTCGGTTATCGCAAAAAGTACAACCGCCGACCGCTACGGTCCCATCGACGTTAGGGCAGGTAAACCCTCCATCGAGTGTCACTTTTTGGACCCGAGCCGAGAATCGCTGCTTTAAATAGAAGCCGTATTGGTAATAACGCATACCGGCCGCTTTCCAGTCGAAAAACGGATGACCATTCATGGAGGAAGTCGTTGACGGATTCACAGGTGTCACGTAAAGTTAAATGGTAGCCTAGTTTAGGGGTGTCAGCACCAGAAAGAACTTAGAAAGCTATTTTGCCAGCTACTTCGCAAATACTCAGCTACTTCAAGAGTACTTTGTACAGTAAATTGCGCTGGCGGAATGAAACCTTCCGATAGTCTTAACAGAGCCTACCCAAGGACGGTAGTATCGCACTGGATCCTCTCAGAATTTCAGGGTGAAAACCATGCCCGATTATGGAAAACTTGTACCGGTTGGAGGTGGAGATACCATTCCACTGGCCAAAGATAAATTATTGATTGGTCGTCGCGAAAATTGCGATATCGTACTCCGGTTCGGCAATGTCTCCGGTCAGCATTGCCGCATGACACTGGAACAAGGTTATTGGTTTATTAAAGACCTTAACAGCCGCAATGGTACGAAGGTCGATGGTTATCGCATCAGTCGCAAGAGGCTTGATCCCGGTTCACTGGTGTCGATTGCAAAACACGAATACAAAATTCAATACAACCCCGAGTCCTTGGGCGCTTTTGGTCCACCCCCACCCGATGACGACCAGATGGATGAAATGCTGCGCAAGAGTCTGATGGATCGTGCTGGTTTGGCTCGCCGTAGCGATGACGATAAAGGTAAAAATCGCAATGTACTCGATGATGAATGAAAGCTGTGCGATCAGCGAAAACAGTGTTTAGACGTAAACACCTTTTTGAGGTGAACACCTTTTTGAGGTGAACACTGTTTAGCGGAAAAACCTAGCGTCATATCCCATACACAGGCTGCCAGTGTAATCCATGCATTGGCAGCCAATTGTTTTATCTCTTAAATCGAACCACCGTTGGCAAGTTCTCACGTCGAAACTTCTTGACATTGCTGCCTGAGAGACCGAGCCGCTAATACCGGATGGCAACAACTGGGAATCATTATTGCAACGCTGCTACCTCAGGCTACTCTTTCTTCTGCAACTTCATTGCCTCGGCCCATAAACGAGCATGTGCCTCAAGCCCATTTCGGTTGAAATGCACTCCGTCACGGAAAGGAATTCGCAGCGAATCCGAATCTGGACCTGCAAACACATCGTCCATCTTCCATATGGATCGTTGCGCATCGCGAAACTCATCGTCCATCGCATCGCTCTCGCTATGGTATGTTGCCAATGCGGTAAACCAAGGCACATTCCAACCAGCAACTTCCCGGGAACGACGAATCAAAAGCTCCATATACTGCCGATATTCGTCTCCACTGATCTGACGATCCGCAGGATATCCTGATCGCGCTTGTCCTGCGTCTGATTCACCTTGATGCCACAACACGGCACGGCACCCTTGCGGACCAAGGTAAACCAGCCTATTGACTAAATTGTTGAACAATTCACCGGTGCACTCATAACCACCCTCGGGATGCACTCGAGAGTGTCCACCTGTCGTGGTCAGTTTCTCATAGCGTGACCCCACCGGCAACCATTCGCGAACACTTGTTCCTCCAACACCGATCGATGCAAAGCCGATTGGTACTCCAGAAGCTTGATGTAATAGGTCCCCGAGCGGTGGAATAAAACTACCACCACCCCCAGCCGCTCCAGGCTGTGGATCCAAAGCTCGCTGCCACCGATTTCCAGCAAACGCAACCACGTACCCAGAGCTCGGCTGAAGCTTCTCACTTCCATAGTTCGCCGAATTAGATTGACCAGCCACCAGATAGACATCACCGACAGCGAATTCACCCGAACGAACAATTTCATTCGGTATATGTTCATTACGCACCTCTATGCGATACCAACCACCCTGCGGTAGCTCAATAATTTCATCCAGATAAGGGTCGCCGGCGGTAACTTCAAAATCTTGCCAATCTGCGACAACGTCACCCGGCTCGTTAATCGCTCGCCACTGCCAACGAATAGGCTGCTCGGTTCCCTTTTTATCTCCGTTATCAGCTCCTCGACCTTGCGCCGCACCAGCACCACCTCTTCGATTCCCTCCCGGCTCAGACAACGGCAGAGCCCCTCGCACCAACACTTTTCCGCGGCCGTTCGGCTGACGTTGAAACACTTCGTTGGCCTGAGGGCGATGAAGAACGAACTTTGCTTGCTGCGGATCAGAGGACATTGGAGCTTGCTCAAAGTAGCTCCCCTCACCGACGACGCGGGGATCGCCGGTTCTTATCAACTCAAGCCGAAGCGTTTCGCGCAATTTGGCCTTCACTTCCGCAAAGTTCGAATCATCTGCTTTATTAGTTAGCTGAAAAGGATCACTTCGCAGATCATATAATTCCTCTCGAGGACGACGGGCGAAGGCCAAGTCATAGAAAGGGCGAACATCTGGCAGGTTGCGGTTGGCTACTAACCACGCTTTCGTCGGGCTAGAATCCATATCACCAAAGGCTGTAAAGGTATTTTTCGTCAATTGTTCAAGCGATGGTTCCTCTCCGATGAGTTTGCCATCAGCATCCATAAACTTTGCGATACCCATCGGCCAACGGTCGGGCGCAAAATTCATGATGTAGAGATAATCTTTGGTACGTAATGCCCTTTGTGGGTAATGGGAAAAATCTCCCTGGGCTGCCGCAACATGCCGCTCCCTCCCCATCACAACCGATGAAAATGACGGCTCGATGATTCCACTTCGCCCGGCAGTAATTTGCTTCACCAGACTGCGTCCCGTCATCGAAGAATCAGGAGCAACTGAGCACAGTTCTAGAATAGTTGGGGCGACATCGACCAGACTCACCAAGTCATCGACTACATGCCCTCCCTGATTGATTTTGGAACGCATCTCAGCAGTCGGCTGGATGAAGAGTGAAACCTGGCACCCAAAGTCGTACAGATTACATTTTCCATGCGTAAAGCCCGGTGCGCCATGATCGCCGCTCACGATCAACACGGTGCTGTCTAACTTCCCTCGTTTTTTCAAAACCTCGACAATTACGCCAATCGCCGCATCGAAAGCTTGCACTTCTCCAAGGTAATCTGCCAAGTCTTCGCGAATCTCTGGAACGTCAGGTAGAAAGGGTGGTACTTTTCCGCGAAGCGATTCCGGATCGATATTCCATAACTTTTTCCCTGACCCTTTTTCCCACATGCGATGCACATTGGTAGGACCATACCAAAAGAAAAATGGGGCATCGGCTGCCTGGGCATCCAGGAAGTCGGTGAAGTTTGCACTCACCTCCGCCAATATCTCGTTCTTGGCCTCCTCGACAGCCTTACCTCCTTGCGCTAGTTCTGTAACGACTTTGGAAAACCCGTTAACGCGCCCGCCACGTTTTTGAAACGCATGCTTGTTACCCCCAATCGGCGCATCCACCGGTGAACCTGGGCTCCATACTTTGTACATTTTCCCTAGGCCGTACCCACTTTTTTCCAACATTAACGGAAAAGCAGGTAACTCAAAATTCCAACGTGCTCCTTGCAAAACAGATGCTGACCTGCCTCGCCAAAACGGTTGGCCAGCATTCAGCGATGTGCGACAT
>JAUMAI010000548.1:0-10702 GCA_032116775.1 Pirellula sp.
GTGCCCCCCTCGCCCCCGGGCATTTTTGCGGAGCAAAAATCGCCAGGGGGAGAGGGGCTGGGGGTGAGGGGGCATCCGCTCCACCTTGCGATCTCGCTCTCGGTCGCGCTTAACCCCCTCGCCCCGACCCTCTCCCCAAAGAGCTCTTCGCTGCGCTTGATCTCTTTGAGGAGAGGGAGACCTAAATTCCCCTGCCTCTTAGATGCAGACTCTAGGTGCAGTTGCTACGTGAAGTTGTTACGTGCCCCCCTCGCAACGAGACGATGTCTGGTCTTCGCAGAATCTGTCTAAGGATTTGCAATACCTTAGCGATACTCAGTTTGGCTTCCAGGTGCGGAATATCCTTTTGTTCTTTCCAAGCAAACAACTGTGCTATCCATAAACCCCTCACAGACCAACTCAACTCTACGGTCGCTACCTGGGGTGTTCGGCCTAAAAGCTTAGATCGCTCAAAAGTTTGTTTTAAGTCTCTAAGTTGGACTTCCACTCCCCACCGCTGTCGATAGATCTCGCTGGCAAGCTTAATCGCTTGGGATCTAGTTCATGGGTAATAACATGACCATCCTTGAAACAAAGCAAAAGTAATGTTAGCGGTGCGTTACCGAGGGTGTTCTTCTGGAGTCTGGTTATTTTTTGTACTGTCCTAATCTAGAGCAATCTTTGATTTCCCTGGCAAAAATACTTAACGGCGTTGGGTGAGGGGCTATCAGCCGACGACATTAGTCACGGTCTGAGCGTTATATTATTTACAATTACAAAATGGTTATTGGTATACCTAACTGTTCATCGGTAGGCTGACCATCGGAAACATCACCTGCTTTTAACCATCGAGCCTGTTAGGAACTAAACCGTGAATCTCGATTTCCTGCGAGAAGCGATTCGAATTTCCAAAGAGAAAATGGAAGCCAACGCAGGTGGTCCCTTTGGGGCCGTCGTGGTGAAAGATGGCAAAATTGTTGGGCGTGGCTGGAATCGAGTTACTTCGACCAATGACCCCACCGCTCACGCTGAAGTCACAGCAATTCGCGATGCATGCAACCATTTAAATACATTTTCTCTAGCGGGCTGTGAGATCTACTGCAGTTGCGAACCATGCCCCCTTTGCCTTGCCGCTATTTATTGGTCAAGACTCGATCGTATTTACTATGCGGCAACATGTGATGATGCTGCCGCAGCTGGTTTTGATGACCGCTGCTTTTATCTAGAAATCAAAAAACCATCGAAGGAACGATCTATTCCTATGAAGCAAGCTCTCCGAGACGAGGCGATGGTCGCGTTGCAATCCTGGATGAAAAAAGAGGACCGGATTCAGTACTGAAAACTGCAGTAAGTCGAAGACAACAACTCACGTCATAATGACGCGCAATCGAAATTGACTGTATTTGACAAATACCAGCCGCCTAATCGACACCTTCCTCCTAGTCGCATCTCGATAAACATTTGCTGCCGCGACAAATAGGTATAAATAACTTCTAATATCGCAATAATCTTTCTATTTTCTGCGGCAAATGGGACGGGTAGCGACAGTGTATGGTCATGACACCTGATGAACTCGATCGCCACGACCGTTTTATGCAGCTGTTCTTGCAGCATGAGGAATCGCTGCGCGCTTTTGTTCGATCGCTAGTACCTACCTTAGAAGATGCCCGAGAGATCGTACAAAATGTCTCTGCAGTACTTTGGCGAAAATTTGATGAACTCCATAGCCCAGACGAATTTCGCCGTTGGGCGTTCGGTGTCGCGCGACTGGAAACCCTACAGTATCGTCGGAACAAATGCCGGGATCGGCACGTATTTGGCGAGGATATTATCGCCATCCTAGCAAACTCAGCTGAAGATGCAGCCGACTCGCTCGACGCCGAAAGACGTGCCCTTGAGTATTGCCTGCAACGCCTCCCTGAAGCGCAGCACACACTCATCACTGCAGCCTATGCCCCTGGTGTTCGTATCGATGAACTAGCGGCGAAGTTGGGACGAACAGCTATGGCTCTTTACAAGACTCTGCATCGTATTCGCCTTACATTGATGGCTTGTACGGAGCGGGCGCTTTCCCAGGAGGCTGCGTCATGAATCGTGACGATAACAGGCTTGAACTCGTCTGGCGTTATGTCGAAGGGGTTGCTTCGAAGGAAGAGGTCCAAACATTGGAACAATTACTACGCGAAGACATGATCTTCCGTCATCAATATCTTCGTTACCTGAACATTGACTCTGGTATTAGCAGAGCACCGAGTCCTGACCGCTCCGCTAAAACCATCGATCACCTACTCGCAGATAAAACCACCTCGCATCATACGATCTATTCCGCAAGACCCCGCATCGCAAGACTGACAGCGGCATTAGCAGCCGGATTCTTGGTAGGTCTAATTGGCACATCGATTACCTGGGCGATGAGCCAGTCAAGAATGGTGGCAACTCTCGCACCCGTTTCAACTTTGCTTGATGGTACTTTCGAGTCCTCACCGGGACTGATCTCTAGTGGTTTCCCGACCACCATAGGTACGTGGAGCGGCGATGAAGCTGTAGTTGTGAAGACCTCAGCAATCGACGGAACGCCTCCCGATCATCGGCTGCACTTTATTACCCCCAA
The DNA here is from genome assembly GCA_032116775.1 of Pirellula sp. Lineage (GTDB taxonomy): Bacteria > Planctomycetota > Planctomycetia > Pirellulales > Pirellulaceae > JAFLCP01. Next base: position 2,591 of record JAUMAI010000548.1, read on the forward strand.
GGCGGACACCGCCACTCCTGGTGGACGCGCAATTGCATGCGATGTGTTTCAGATCGTGGACTTGCGTCCGTGGAAAAGTGAACGTAACGAACACATCGAGGCAACACTTGAACTTTCCGCAAACTTCTTTGATACAAGACCGGCCGGAACGCTACCTACCATAACCTTTTTCTGCCAGATGTTTCTGTTCAAAGGTGAGCCAACCGAAATGCATCAGAGCTGGCCATTGCGCAACGATGAAGCTATTTCGACTGCTTCTGCTTTCTTTACTTCCGCAGGTGGAATTTCCTCCAATCCTCGACAGCTAAAGACTCGCTGTCTACTTCCCCAAGATGCTGATTTTGCTGTGGTCCAATTAACTGCCCGGCCCAATATCCGTCCCACAGAATTGACTAGTGCTTACGCCGATAATGTCTTACTCAATTTAAAGACTCAACCCACCCTACCAGTACGTCAAGCGGAACAATAAAAGGTCCACATCGTGAGAGCCCTTAAAATTTTGACCATTTTCAGTGTACTTCTGGGAATTGTTTGCGCAAGCCTAACAGCTCTTGAGGGTGAGCGACATCAAAGACCCATGATCCTAGCCGCTTATTACATCTGGTATCATGATGGCGAGGACGAATCGCAACGCTGGTCTATGTGGACTCGCTTAAAACTTAACAATCAACCTAACGACTTAGCGCAGGCTGGTGAACCAGAACTAGCTGGTACGGCGCGTCCTCTGATTGGCCTCTACAGCAGCGCTGATCCTGTCGTGGCGGAATGGCATGTCCAATTAGCTCAAGCTGCTGGTATTGATGCTTTTCTTGTAAGTTGGTGGGATGATTTTAAAGGACGGAATACGAATTTTGAACATGGTATTCTGCCTGCTGCCGAAAAGCATGGCTTCAAGATCGCTTTACTTGATGAGAGAGCCCAGTTCCATGACACTCTGGAAAATTATCAGCGCAAGCTGGCTAGTGCGTTAAAAAAATACCATGAGAGTCCTGCCTATTTGAAAATCGACGATCGACCAGTCGTCTATCTCTATCAGGTAGCCACCAATCCTGGACTGACTGCGGCGGAATTTCCACAACTTAAGAAGTTTGTTGAGGGGGAAGTCGGCCCCGTCTACTGGATTGTCGACAAAATTGCACATGACGCAAAAGGCCAACGCGATTTTGGCGAAGCGCAAGAGAAAACGATACCTGCTGATTGGCGATCCGTGCCTGGAATCGATGCATTCAGCTTTTATAGCACGTTTTCGAATTTTCGCGCCGATCGTCACGAACAGCTGATTGGCAAGTATCGCTACCTGACAAAACAGGCTCATGATGTAGGCCGAAAAATGATGCTGCCTGTACATCCAGGCCATGATAACTCGCGATTTAGTAAAACACCCTATGTAATGCCACGCCGTGACGGTGACACACTTCGAGATTATCTACGTGCCGCAACCGATGCGCACGCCGACTTCATTCTCCTCACCAGTTGGAATGAGTGGCCGGAAACTACCGTAATTGAACCTTCATCATCTTGGCCTGATCCCTATCTCTATCTCAGGATTATTGCGGAATGGAAGGGACTTGCATTCACAGAACCACCACTACCGGCTCCAGCGAAAACCAAGCAACCATGAAAACGATACCCAGATCATTCACAAACACGGAAGTCGGATCGAGAACTGGCGATGCCATAAATATTAGGAACCAATTATTTGCCTCATTGATTGTGCTGCTATTTAGCTATGTAAATGTGATTGCAAACGACTATCCTTATCCTCCATACAATGAAGGAAAAATGGATCCACAGCTAAAAGGCTGGCCACTTACCAAGGACGAGCGTGCCTATATCATTGACAAGCCGGAGCATGAACGCCGTCCCGGTCGTGAAGCGAACAAGCATCTGCCACATCTCTGGCCTATCATTCCTGCCGCAGGGCATTGGGGAGGAACCTCATGGCTCGATACTCATGAAAAGCTAGTCGAATACGTAACAGCCAATCCTGGACTATGCGACGTGTTACTCGTCGGCGATAGCATCACTCAGCAGTGGGGAAGTCCGCTTGATAAGGGTGCACTTAATGAAGCGTGGAAATATCACTTCCCCACTTACAAAACGATCAACCTTGGTATCGGTGGAGACAAAACACAAAATGTTTTATGGCGAATGGATCACGGCGGTGTTGATGGCTTGGATCCACGTGCGATCGTCTTAATGATCGGTAACAACAACATGTTCTTTACTCCCGAAACTGGAATCGAACCGGTAGCCAAAGGAGTTCAGATGTGTGTTTCCAATCTACGTAACAAATTTCCCGAAGCCGAACTCATCGTTGTCAAGATATTACCCTGCCACTCACCAGGCGAAAAGTTTTATGAAGACATTAAACGCACAAACTCGGCGATCGATGCCTTGAAGATGCATGCGGATCCTAAGGTGAAGGTACTCGACGTGACGAGTGATTTCATCAATAGTGATGGCACACTAAAAAATGAGCTATTTACCCCTGACAATATCCACCTTTCGCTCGATGGCTATGCCCTTTATGCGAAAAAACTGCAGCCTTTGCTAGATTCGGTTTTGGAGGGCAAAGGCTTGGGCAGCGAGGTGGTGATTCCATCTCCGAAAAATAAGACAAACCCGCCAGCATCACACATACCTTCGCCTCCCAAGAACATGGAGCCTAGCGCCCCGATACCATTCAGTGACAATTTACTGCAGCCATCGCGAAAAACTGCAGATGGTAAATCGCTGATATATCCTTATGCCCCGTACAACGAAGGCAAACTAGACCCGCAACTTACCGGCTGGCCGCTGACCGATGCTGAACTAGCGTGGGTCAACAAAGGCGAATACTTCCGCAAACCGGGGCATGAATCACAAAAGCATCTTCCCGAAATGTGGTTTGTTACTCCCACAGCGGCTCGGTGGGGAAATAAAGGTGACGAAAATAGCTGGCTTGCAAACCATGCTGCGGGGCTCGCGAAGGTGCGTATGATGTCTGATGGCATCGATATCGTCCTTATTGGCGACAGCATCACGCAAGGATGGGGAGGAGGCTGGGATGGCTCTCCTTTCAATCAAGCTTGGCAAAGGTACTTCGGCGGACTCAAAACGGTGAATCTAGGTATCGGTGGTGACCGTATAGAAAACATCCTCTGGAGGCTCGATCACGGTGCTCTCGATGGAGTTTCCCCAAGAGTGATCGTTCTGCTGATCGGTGTAAATAATGCACCACTCGTACAGGCCAACGGCGTCCCAGTCACTACCGCTGCTCACGGCATTAAGCTATGTATTGAAAACCTCCGCCTTCGCTGTCCACGGTCCCAGATAGTATTAGTCAAGCTACTTCCAGCGTTTGATCCCAGCCGGGAGGTAGGTGCAAATGTCCGCCAGATCAATGACATGCTGCGTCTGATGAAACTCGATGCTGATCCAAAGGTCCATCTCTTAGACCTTTGGAAGGATTTTACGACCGCTGATGGCACACTCAGAACAGACCTCTATTCCGACAAGCATCTACACCTTAGCCCGGCTGGCTACAATGTATTTGCCACTAAATTGCAGCCTCTAGTTGATGATCTATTGAGTCCTTAGCTTCACAAGTGACCCCAAGAGGCTACCCATCGAGTTGGCAGCTACTTCGCTACTTCGGCTTCGCCATTGACAATAGCAATTTGGCGACGAACTGAGGCCACAATTCGCTCTTCAATATCTTCCGCAAAGGGAGCTGGCAAAGATTGATAGATAATTGCCTGAGTCCCTTCGTAGCCACCCTCACGTAAGACTCGCCGATTGGGAATGTAGGCGTTGACTAGGTTCGAATAACCAGCGACCCAGATATAACGATCGGGTTTAGCGAGTTCGCTTCTCAAGCGTACTGCATACTCAGCCATGGGTTCGCCTCCCAAAGCGATCAAATTCAGCTTATCTCCCAATGAAACCACTTGAACAGGATATTGATAATCATCGGGGTGATCACCAGGATTGGGCCATTTCTCGAGTATCATCCTCGCATGTCTGGAAACGAAACCGTCAGGAGATTGAACTCTTGATTCTAATTCAGCCCGTGATGGTAGTGGTGCAAAAGCAATTGGTACGTTTGCCGTATTCATGCTGAGCTTCGCAGGTAAGGCAACCATCTCTGCCGCCAAAGCACCTTCTACTGCCAAGGCCAACGATAAACCGTTTTGTTTTGCATCCTCTAAACTTCGACGCGGTGAAGGATCCTGATCACCACCGGCCCCCAGCAGGAATAACGCTACTGCCTCGGGATGATCCTGCTCGAGTTTTTCCTGGGCGAAACCAGCATAATCACCATGTAGCTCGCGTGTAGGACCAAGTGCTGTGTTGTGACAGGCGTAACCAAAAACAAGAGCAACTAGCTTTCCAGATTTAGAATCGATCCTCAGGACGGGTACCTCATGATCTACAATTCCATTGGGATTGGGAGCTAACCGTATCCCATCGGAACTAGGAAGCCGTCGATTCATCGCGAATCCACATCGCGAATGTGAGTAACTTACCGTCACGTCCTCCATTTTCCCAAGAGCCGATTCGATGGCTTTATCAATACTGTTGAGCAACTCATCAACATACTTTTCAGCCCTTACGCCCCATGCTCTCTCAATTCCCCAATCCTCGATGGTCTTGGAGGAAATCATAGGCCCACCGTGCGTATGCGAAACATTTATTAATAGTTCGTCGCTCGCTATTCCATGTTGCTCTCGAATGCGATCGACAATTCTTTTGCGAAGAGCTTCAGGAACTTCAATTAGTTCCAGCGTCAGAATTACAAGTCGCTGCTGGTGACTAGCGGTTAGAACAAGAGCGCGCGCGTAAAGCTCGGTAAGGACTCCGTCGGATGGACTATTGCGCGCCGCGTATCCAGCCAACCAAACTGGCTCTTTGGGGGTTATCGACTCCTTAGCGACTCCAGCTCGCCATATGTTCCCATCGTCGCCAACAGCAGGCAAGCACATACCAATAGAAAGCATTACCGCAATGAGCTTAAAGCAAGGAAGGTTGATCATTGATGCGCACAACTCCAGGGACACAGTCATCTTGTGGGGCATACTACTCTTATGACGCACATACACACTCCCACCTCAACCACTTTAGCACACCATTCAACCGATCGAAATCGCCTCAAGTCTGCCGAGGAGTTATCCACCGCCATAATTAGCCGTCTGAGCTAAAAAGACTCGTCCCACTATCTCGCCGACATAGCGTATAGGCTTAGTGATCAAACTGTGGTTGGTACCTCCGTCCTGTTGCGTCCAATCAAAGATACTGTGCCTGAAATCAAGATCAGCAGCATCGCCCCAATGGCCGCCCATTGCCATATTTGCAGCTTGTATTCGGAACGAAATTTAAGATCTAGCTTCAAAGGTGCATTCTCCGTCACTTGAACCCCACGGCTAAAAGAATATACAGTCCCCTCTTCGGGCAAACTGATCACTATTGCCTGCGGCGCAGGATCTGACGTGCGCTGATGCTGCACTAGGCGACCCGCGATTTGCTGTAGAACCGCGTTATCCTCGCTTGAATTACCCGCCAACAATTGACTCATCTCCTGTGGGCGAAAATTCATCTGATCCTGCTGCAATATCGGATTACCGGCTGCGGCTTGGCGCATCTGTTCGTTTTCACTTACGGCAGCATCGTTTAAATCATTATCTAAAAATAAACGCTGTCTTCGTGTATTTAGACCAACAATCGCTTGCTGTGTCTGTAGATTCTCGAGCTGAACTCGAGCATCTTCATTCGAGGCTGCATCGAGAGCATTTTGGTTGTAGACATTACTCAACGCCCACTGTGCTTTACCCTGCTCACCCGCCTGCAAAAACTGACTCGCCTTCTCTAATAACTCAACAGCTTGCTGCGTTTGCGCATTTCTGCCGGAATTGACTTTCGATAGATATGATTTCCGATCATAAACAGCACGCCGATCTTCATCTACCAGCTCTAGATCGCCATCATTATCAAGTAGCTTATAACCTTGAGGTGCAATCACATTCCAGCGCACATTTTCTAAAGGAACATTTAATCGGGGGCTGGCTAATTGCAAATCGCTTAAACCTTCTCCTTTCAGCAAGTAAACAAACCGAACCTGTGCTGTTCGATCATCAATTCCGGGCAAGATATAGAATTGCCACGTATTGGCTTCGGCGGATTGTCGAATTGAATGCACACTCTCGCCATTAACGAAAATACTAAACAATTCACCACCTTCTGGAAGTTGGACACTGAGATTACTCCGCTGTACCACTTCGATTACGATGTCAACCGCCGTCAATTGATCACCAGTAGGGGATAGCACTGTTGTGAGTGCGCCACTAGCGACTCGTAATTTCAAGGCTTCCGCCAGCGAATGGCGGATCACTCGTATCGGTAAGGGAGTCGTTGGGGCCATTGCCCTTATCGCCAAAGCGGGTGCGTTTCTATTGCCAGCTTCACGCAGCACGGTAGGCACCATATTCCAATCACCCTTTTGCCATCCTTGGGTAAATTTTTCTGCTTCGATTTCAAGTCTTCCACCCGCGCGAACAGCGTAAAAGTAATTGACCTGCTTGGCTTCAGGGAAACTCAGAGGACTCAGATTTTCGCTCTCCTCCGTCCGCTCGCCTCTTCTTTCGAACTCAATCTGAAATTGCACTTTCCCGATAACTCTTCGCTTAAATCGTAGTTCCCAAACATTTGAATCAGTAGCCGTTCTTACAAAATCGCTTACGCTCTTGCCGCTCACTCGCACAGTTTTGATTTCATCTGCGTTGGTGATTGGTAACACAACGGATAGAGAACGTATCGATGAATTCTGGATATTGAAATCAGCCACAATAGTCGAACGAGTCTGGCCTTCTCGCAACATCACATCATGCAGTACTTGACCTGTTACCCAGGGATCGAGTTTCTCTATCCCTAGCGCCAGATTCCAATCCTGCTGCAGCAAACGAAAGGCTAAAGCACCCTCCCCCTGACCGCCCAATGTTCTTGGATCGGCTTCAGATACGTTCTGGCGATTTACGGCCCGCAACCGTAATCCAGTACTCGGCTGTATGACGATCTCACCCGACTGTCTACTAGATTCATTCATTTCAAATCTCGGTATTTCCAATTGGCTTAGATCGGCTGGCGTTACACCTGCAAGCGTTAACGAGAAGGATTGATTACCAATCGTCTTCGAATTCAAGTGCAAAACAACTTGTCGCTTTCCATCCTCCAATATTTCCGACCAATGATGCAGAGATTCACCTGACAAGGATTCGACTTCTAAACCAGACGGGAGCGGAAAACTTAACTGAAATAAGCCCGTTCGAGAAATCTCCACCCCGAAGTTGACCGCCAGAACCATCCGCTCTTCCCCTAAGGATAATACTTGGCGGCTTGTCACCCGCACTTCCGATGCGACTGGGGCGACTCGCAACTCAATCGTGCTCTCCTCCGCCCCGTACCGATACACGCGGTGCAGGACTGCTTGACGTCCTTCGAGAAGCTTGGAGTCAAAGTCACCCAGATTGACCGCGGAAAACTGCGCCGACTCCGCTTTCTCCGGCTGTGCGTCTGTGCCAAAAGCGACAGCGATCAACCCAACTTCGCCATCAGAACTCTCGACCCGAAGTGGCGATAATCTCACATCCGTTGGCAAAGATTCCAATCCACGTTGGGTCTCGATACCTAAAGTAAAGTTTGCTGCTACATTCAGCTCCAATTGCAACCTTAAACGTCGTGCGTCAGCATCGAATTGCCAACCGCTCACAGGGCCGGAAACAGCACTTACGGTCAAACCTTCGGGCACAACAATACTCAACTCGCTAACTTGTCCCTGCGATGCCCGAACATCTAAGCGGTGCATACCATTAACTACACCTGGGCCCGGAATATACAGTTGGGCTCCCTCGACAAAGAACTTCGTCTCTTCAGCCGATAGATTTCGTGCTTTAGGCTTAAGTACTACGACGGTTGGTGCCGCTCCCAGCAATAGTTTGGCATGCGTTATATCCTTGGACTGATCGATGTTTTCAATTCGCGCAGCACCGTCGCAAACAACTTCCCAGCCTGTCTCACTGTATCTCAAATCAACTTCCTGAAGAGCAGCCTTCCCATTGAGGACCGGTATACCCTCGG
>JAUMAI010000549.1:0-3980 GCA_032116775.1 Pirellula sp.
AGTTGGTTTTATCGCTCTCTTTGGTATTGCGGTGATGAATGGTGTGGTGCTGGTGGAACATATTCGACATTTGCGACACCATGGCTTACATCAGCGCCAAGCGATCGTCGAAGGTTCAATGGATCGTTTAAGACCGGTACTCATGACGGCGACCTGTGGTGCCCTTGGCTTCGTACCTATGGCGATATCTTCCAGCGCCGGCGCGGAGGTACAACGTCCGCTGGCAACAGTGGTCATCGGTGGCCTCATCACCTCAACGATACTTACCCTATTAGTTTTACCGGCAATTTATCGTTGGTTTGAACCCATTGAAGAAGGACCGACGGATGCACCGTCACACCCTCACTAAGCTTTTACAGAGTCATAGACAAGGAGAGAATTGCTGAAAACCGTGTGCCCGATAGCACACGCCAATGACGGACGATGGGGAGCTTAGATGCCTTTCCATTGCATTTATTTATTCGCTCAATAGCCTGGTGATAAGCTGTACGCTTTGCAGCATTATTACTGATTTTTAAGTACCTTTTGTATCGATTGTAGGAAATAAGCTACGGTTTGGAATCAATTTCCAATCCGCAGTGCCCTAGGATACCCGAGACGAAGAAGGATCTTCGATGAAACGACTTTTTGCATTTGGTAAACTTTGTCAAATGTACAAACTAGGGGGAAGTCTAATTCCTATGCAAGGCGTTAGACTCCGCAATCCCATGCTGGGCGTGACCCTCTCTGGTCTCCTAGCTGGTTGCTGCTGGGGACAAAGTCCAGCTGTCGAAGTGGATTCCGCCTCTCAAGCCTCCATCGTTCAGGCTGCAGCCGAAGATACCACACCGCCAACCGATTCCGTGCCTCCCGCTCCGGCAGGTTGGACGCTGGAAGGGCTGGAACAGATCGCCTTGCAAAATCACCCTGGTATCGCTGAGAAGACGGCGCTGATCTCAGCAGCCCATGGAAATTGGCAGCAGGTTGGTTTACAGGCCAACCCGGTCATCGGTTACGAAGGTCAGCAACTTGGTAGTCGTGGATTAGCCGAACAAGAAGGTATCAGCATCGGTCAAGAGATCATTCGGCCAGGCAAGCTTCAACTGAATCGCTCAATCGCTGCCGCCGAGATCCAAAGAGCTCGCAATGAGCTAGCTGTCATGCAGCGACAAGTCAGCACCGACGTGCGTATTGCCTATTATGAAATCGTCATCGCTCAACATCGACTCGAGATCGCTCAGCAATTGCTGCAAATAGCTCAGCAAGGAACAACTGCTGCAAAGCAATTATTAGAAGCCAAAGAAGTTGGTAAGGCTGACGTGCTTCAAGCAACCATCGAAGAGGAAAATGCCCAGATTGTTCTTCAGAATGCTCAGAATAGACACTTAGCAGCTTGGCAGACGATGGCCAGCTTGACCGGCCTACCTCCGAATCAACCAGAACTTGTGAGTGGACAATTCGATCAGCAACCTGAAGAACTCGAGTTTGAGTTGGTACTTTCGCAATTGCGTTCGACCAGCCCAGAAATTGCCGTCGTCGTAGCCGACATCGAAACAGCTCAGCAAACGCTCGCGCGCGCGCGGTTTGAACCACGCCCAAATGTTTCCGTCAATGGATTGATCAACTATCGCGACGAAGGCATTGGAGGAGGATCGGACGGTGGGATTGCGTTATCGGTTCCAGTTCCTTTGTGGAATAAGAACCAAGGTAGAATTCGCGAGGCGTATTTTCAATTGCAGGCTGCTCAGCAATCACTCAGCAAACTGGAACTTGACTTGCAAAATCGTCTAGCACCGGTTTTCGAACGCTACGGTAATTCCAAGATACAATTCCAACGCTATCGTGATGTGATTCTGCCAGCCGCGACCGAATCTTTGGAATTGAATCGTCAGGCGTATGCCTCTGGCGAAGTTGGCTTCGTAGCGCTGCTCACCGCCCAACGAACCTTTTTCGAGACCAATTTGAAGTATCTCGACTCCGCTCGCGATTTGCGCATCGCAGAAAGCGAAATCGACGGCATGCTACTGATGGGCAGCTTATCTAAATAAACCATCCAATCATCATCGATGGGTCTAGGACTCTAGAAACACCAGTCCTAGACCATAATTCTTTGACTAGACTAGCTCTCGAATTGGCTCTCGACGGTCAACGAGATATTGTGGACGGCCACTGTGATCAGGTATCGTCACTCGATTAACATCGATGCCAAGCTGTCGATATAGAGTCGCAAACACGTCCTGATAATGAATGGGTCGATCTTGAGGAACTTCTCCTAAGCGATTCGTCGAGCCAATGACTTGGCCGGTTCGCATCCCTCCACCAGCCAACAAGCAACAAGAGGCTTGAGGCCAATGATCGCGTCCAGCGTCCTTATTGATTCGTGGTGTTCGTCCAAATTCTCCCCACGCTACCACGCTGACATCATCCGCTATGCCACGTTGATGCAGATCGGTTACCAAGGCCGTAATGGCTTGGTCAAACATCGCTAATTGGGAAGGAAGTCGGGCAAAGTTCGAATGATGTCGATCCCAGCTTCCAAAGGATAATGTCACGCACCGCACGCCAGCCTCGACCAACCGACGAGCGGTCAAGAACTGATCCATCCAATGTGGTCCGGCATCTTCACCAAACGCCGGATCAGCACTTCCACGTCCGTAGAGATCACGAGTCTTACTATCTTCTTTCTCAATGTCTAACGCTTCAACAAGCTTGCTCGATGTCAGTACGTCAAAAGCTTTCTGCGTATAGGAGTCATACGCGCTCATATCGGAACTGGCATCCTGCCAACGGCGGAAGCGGTCAACGCTATCGAGCAATGAACGACGATCGCGAAGCTGATCCAACGAGATACCTTGCAATCGCATGTTGGCCATCCCCTCACCATCCGGCTGGAAAGGTGCGTGGGCGGCACCCAGGAAACCGGGATAGCCGGGATTGGAATAGGGAGCGTGTTTGGTCTTGATCGTGAGTCCCACGAAGGGTGGAACAGCTCGGTCTACTGGTCCCATCAGCTTTGACACAGCCGAGCCCAACGATGGATGATTATCTTGGCGTCCACGCGAACCGATCGGATAGCCGCTCATGCACATATCGGATGCATGCTGGTCGGGTGAACCGTACAGAGAGCGTATAATGGAAAACTTATCCATCATGCCTGCCAGCTTTGGCAAATGCTCGCAGATCTGAATTCCATTGACATTGGTCGAGATTGGCCGGAAGGATCCTCGAATCTCAGCAGGAGCCTCCATTTTGAGATCATACATATCCTGATGAGATGGCCCGCCTGGTAGATAAACCATGATAATGGCTTTGTGGCTCAGCACCTTGCCTCTTGAAGAGATTGTGCCTCCACTAGCCGCACTATCACGTTCACTCTCCTCAGCAGCTCGAAGCAACTGTGGCATTGCCAAGCCACCAAGACCTAGCGCACCGATCCGGAGAAAATGTCGACGACGATGCGAATCGCAGAATGAACTACAGGTGCGACCAAGAATTTCGAGCATAGGATCAAATCCACACGGTGGGCGAAGAAGGGCAGGAGGGTAGGGGGTACTGACCACTATTAGTGTACTAGTTGGTAAACAGGAAGGAAAGTAGAACCCATCCTGGCAAGAGGGGGCCTCACTCGCGCCGCCCGCATATCCCAACTAAAACGAACAAGCGTCTCTAAAACGCTTAACTACAAACGCAGTCTTGCTATTTCGCGAGCATGAATACGCGTATAGCGAATGCGTGGGAACTCTGCGTAAATCTCCCTGCCACTGACATTTTCGCAGACCAAGAGTAGCAGTGCCGAACTAGCCTTAGGATGAAGGCGCAAAGCGAGCAGCGAGCCACACCAGCTCAATAATACTATCCACCAAAGGTCGACCAGCCATTACATCCAAGTAGGAACTACGAACCACAACACGGTGACCACAGCACAAGCAGCACAAAGTGCAAAGGCGGGTGTAAAGCGAATCGGTTCGCGATTCGCGACCAAGGCTTCCGTCCGCTGGTTA
>JAUMAI010000550.1:0-3710 GCA_032116775.1 Pirellula sp.
AATCCGACGTTTCTCTGCAGTCTGGATCCGACAGCCGAGGTATTAGCGAGAGCTCACTCTTTAATACAACAACCCGGTGCAAACGCACGACTAGTACGAGATCCGCAAAAAGGTAGCCGGGAACTAGCGGACGCTTTAGGAGGACATCAAGTATCTCTTTCTGGCATGACTCCAACCTGCTCAACCGCACTGGCCTTACTGGAAGCTGATATTCATATGAAGCGTTTAGGGCTCGGCTTGGAAAAGATGGAGAAAGACCTGTTGTCGTATCCTCAATGGGCACAGCAACTCTCTCAGCAGCCTAGCGGTCAATTGCTTCGGTGGTGGTTCACACCCGCCTATCCCGAAATATTGACTAACCAAGAGAGAACCGTCTTTGGCTTGCCAACCAAACGTGTGCAATTGGAAAGCGAGAAACAGAAAGTCGACGCGGCGGGAAACCGTCAAGCGGAGATCGAGGAGGATGAAGCAGCGGCAGCGTTCGCGAAACAATTCACCGATAACTTTTCGACAATTCAACAGAGGTATCCAATCTATACTCGCTTGAGCCATATTTTTGACATCGCAGTCGCCTGTAAACTCGCCGTCGAAAATACTTCATGGGATATAAACTCCCTGTGGGAGCAATCGCAACTCACCCCTATCAGCACGATTCTCGCTCGACAACCACGAGAAGTTGAATCCACCACCGCCACTGGAACCTGGAAAAAAGGTAAGCAAATCTATCGCTGGCTCGTAGTTTCCGGGGGAGTCGAACTGGACATGAAACGCTTTGCGACTGGCTCGCGGCTACGCTTATCGCCCAATCCTGACGCCACTGAACGTCCAATTACCACCGCTTCGAACAACAAGAACGCTGATTATTGGTGGTGGGATGATGAGCAAGTGATAGAATAGAAGCTTGCTGCGAACTAAACTCAGATCTCTTCATTTACATATTTTTACATTCATTGGGGACAACAGTCCGATGCGTAAAAGACTTCTTTTAGCACTTCTAGCGCTCGCTTCAGGTTCGCTACCCACATTTTCTGTATCTGCCCAAGAGGCTGCCCAAGAGGCTGCCCTAGCCGCTAAAGCGGCACAGGAAGCGGCAGATCCTGGCCGAGAGATCATGCAATTGATCCAGCAAAACAAGCTCGAAGATGCAACATCTAAGCTCGATAGCTGGGAAACCGACAACATAGCTATGAAGCTAAACTTGCGTCAGATGTTAGCAGGCAACCTGGCTCGCCAACGTCAGACTGATAAGGCCAAAGTCCAATACGAAGCTTTGCTAACTGAATTCAAAGCGGCCTTAGAATCTGGGAAGCTTTCGCCTGAGCAACTAAGTATGCCGATGCAAGCGTTAATCAGTAATCGCATGCAGCAAGGCAATCCAGAAGCGGCAGCGACTTGGGCGCGCCAACAAGTTGCCGAGATGTCCGCAATCTTCGCCAAACTGGAAGGCTCCGCTGGAGTCGCTGCGGAAGGTGCTATCGAGGCACTCGTTGCTGATTTTCGGGCAGCCTTCAATCTCTCCGAAGAGTCCGACAAAGTTGAAGAACAACTGAAGCGTATTCGTCACGCACTGGATAACGAAAAAGAAGAGCGTCTACGCAATTCGTTGCTGATGAGTTGGGTCAATATGCGTATGTCACGCATCAACCGCCTCATCAACGAAGATGCTACCAAGGCCGTAGCCGATGCTGACTCGGTTCTCAATGAATTGGGTGGCTCAGGGGATCCAGCTAAAGACCCTCAACTCTTTAGCCAGCTTCTCCGTATTCGGACGAATTTGGCCCAGCGATTGATGCGAGCTAATCCGAAAGTCGCCAAGGAGCAACTTGATTCTCTGAAGGCTATGCTCGATGGACTAGCCGAGGCCGACGAACGTGTCAAAGCGCTAGCTGAAAACGCCAAACGCAATCTCGATCGTATGGCACAATCCCTCGAAATGGAATTGAAGCGGGCTGAACTGATCGGCCAAAAAGCAATTCCACTTCAAGCAGACGCCTTCGTTAATGGCGAACCGCTTAAAGATGAAGACTTAAAAGGTAAAGTTGTGCTGTTGGACTTCTGGGCTGTTTGGTGTGGCCCTTGCATAGCAACCTTCCCACACCTTCGCGAATGGCAAGAAAAGTATGCCGACAAAGGCCTGGTCATCATTGGTGTGACAAACTACTACAAATATGATTGGGATGACGAACAGAAACGTATTAAATCGGTTCCTGATTTTGCTCCTGAAGATGAACGTAAAGCATTGGTACGCTTTGCTGAACATCACGAACTGAAGCATCGTTTTATGGTCGCACCATCGGGCAGTACCTTCGCTAAGGATTATGCGGTAACGGGTATTCCTCAAGCAGTGCTGATCGATAAGGAAGGAAATATTAGAATGATCAAAGTCGGCTCTGGCGATGCCAATGCTCAAGCCCTTGATCAATTGATCAAAGAATTACTGGGAGTCGAAGAAGGGGCCCAGTAAAAAAATCAATTGAAGAAATTTAATACTTGATCCTAAATAAATCTACGCGAAGCCGCTGCTACCAGTGCAGCGGCTTCCAGCGTTATTAAGGTACCCGCCTGATGAACATCTCTCGAACGCTGATCTTATTTCCATGTTATCAATGGGATGACTTCCCACGATCTCTACCCGATAGACAAGCTGCAGGCTTACTGGCAGGTTGGACTATTTTATGGCATCCCTACTTGCTCGCCGCTACCAACCAACTTCCTCAATGGTGCCGGGCTGATCAGCCGACAGATCAATGGGAAAATGTGCTCGCCATATTGCCAACAGCTAGCGAGAGCAGGTTACCCGACCAAATACGAGAAAAAATTATCACTGGCGGTGGACGCCATATAGCGTGCTATCCGACTCGTCGAGAGATGCTGCAACATCTCGAACGTGAAGGACTCGTTCCAACTAACTCAACTACTACCACAGAAGGTGTTTCTGTCGAAGATTTCTTTGCTCTCGGCTATTGCTATCTCCAAGTACAATTGATGACGCGACAATTGCGATACTCAACGCACTTGGATCAGGCCGTCTTTGAAGATCAGTGTTTGCAGGCTGCTAAAGCATTCTTAAATGGCGAGCAAGAAACAGCCAAACAAATGCTGCAATCTTGTTTTGATCAATTGGGCCAAGAACGTGATCATTTCTACTCGCACGATACGCATATTTTAGAAGTTATCTTGCTAGCTCCCACAACGTTGGGCACCAAACTGGATGAGGAACTCGCTCGCTCGGTTCCACTATGTTTATTAGCCAACAGCAAGTTGATTGAGGAATTACAAAGTGTCAATCCAGGTGCATTCGCGATAGTCGCCGAGCGTTTGAAACAGGGTACATTAAGCATTATTGGTGGATCTCACTCTGACCTACCGCATCCATTACTTGACGCGGAATCTATTCAGCGCGATCTGTCACGTGGTTTGAAAGCGATATCGGATTCACTCGGTTATAGACCGCAGGTATTCGGACGATATCGCGACGGCGTGACGGCTAATTTCCCCAGCCATCTGAAGCGCCAAGGCTTTCAGGGGTGCCTTCTAGCGGCCTGGGAAAGTGGTAGCTATCCCGAAGCCAGCCAAGTCAAGTCCGCTTGGGAGGGAAACGATGGTATAGCGATCGATACGTTAACTGGCGCGGTCGTTGATGGAGCAAATTCAGATACTTTTTTCGGCATGGGAACCCAACTGGGTCAATCCTTAGATCATGACCACAC
>JAUMAI010000551.1:0-1840 GCA_032116775.1 Pirellula sp.
GAAAAGTCCCCCTAGGGGCCATGGAGAACTCGTCACCGAGAGAAGCCCCAGTAAAAATTTATTTCCGCGATCCTTCGCTGGCTTTTAAGCCAAGGACCGGTTGGCGGGCTTGGACCTAATCTGACTGTCGAATGCTCCGGAACGCTACAAAGTAAAACCTAGCTGAGCTGGAAGCGGAGAGAGGTTGGGGAGCTCACATTATCCCAGTTATTTGAAGGAAATAGTTGTGGCATTTTCTGGCTGGATATCGTTTCTTATGACCTTGTTTGGTAGACTACCGCCTCATCGCGATTCAAAAAAGTGACTCATTTGAAACGCTTCAACGGCTTATTGGTTAGCGACTCATCGCGATGCTTTTTGTTGCTCGTATGCGTCTTGTTTTTAATGCGTTTGTTCCAAATTCGCGGCCATTCCAGAAAGGATCTGATTAGATGAGCGGAAGTCCCTATATGCCGCCAAGCGGAGATAATGTCGGTTACGCCCCCAATCCCAATTTTATTCGAGATCAATTAAAGCCACCTGCGATTTGCATTATCGTTGCAATGTCGATCGGTATGTTGTTCCAAATCCTTGGAGTGGCCATGAATCTGCTCGGGGTAGGTCTGGGAGCAGCCGCGGATTCTCCAGATGGATTGCAAGTCCTCGTTCAAGGAACTTTGGGAGTTGTCTTCGGAGTCATATCACTGTTCATTGGCGGATTCGTCATTTTCGCCTGTACCAAGATGATGAAACTGGAAGGATATGTTCTTTCCATGGCTGGTGTCATTCTGGCGATGCTTCCTTGCGTTTCACCTTGTTGTTTGTTGGGACTCCCTTTCGGTATTTGGGCCATCGTTGTGATGAACAAGCCAGAAGTTAAAGCTGCTTTTCGCGGCTAGAGTACTGAAGTATTAAGTGAGTCTTTTGTTTGATCGCACTCGTCCACATGCAAGGCCAAGAGCCTATTGTTATGTGGACGTTTTTTTTTGCGCACCTGCGTCGCATGAACGCTTGATGCTTGCTCTGAACCTTTCGGTTTGCCGATCTCAGAAACTGACCAGCAGCGAACCGTTTCACGATTTATTATTGGCTCGCTAACTGATCGCTGTTCAGGCGGAGAAGCTAAAAAGTGCATCAGCAAACACTGCAACGAGATAAAGATATCCCGGTGTTTGTGATAAAGTGATTGAAGAGGTGCGAAGGCAACCGATCGGAAAACCAAAGCAGGTTTGAGTAAGAAGGTAGCGGAGGAGGGACTCGAACCCCCGACACGCGGATTATGATTCCGCTGCTCTAACCAGCTGAGCTACTCCGCCACTTGCAAAACCAACTCCTGTGGGAGCAAATTCATGATCGAATTTGGCGATTCATTCTCACAGGTTGCTAACTAGAACAGTAGGGAATGTACCTGCCTTCTATCAAACTGACAAGCGTTCTTTGTCTAACGGCGGGGATTCTGCCTTCTCCGAAGGGGGCCCAATTTAAATCGGTAGCGATTTTTCTGAGTTTACCACCCCAAAACCATATTGGATTCAATAACGCGGCGTGCTCGTTCCAAATCCGTGCCAGTTTCGTGCATGTACAGGCGTATCGCATGTACTTTGTCACCCGCCGACTTGGCCAAGCAATCGCGCGCGATCGAGCAAATATCCAAATTGCTGCTGGTCATTCCCAAGGCTCCTTTGGAGATGACCCAGGTATCTCTAGGACGCTTGGTAAAACGCCGAATTTCATCGTATGGATAGGCGTCAAAAACGACTCCTCGTGCCGCTTCATCGTCAGCGGCCCAAGTGATAATGATATGTGAGTCGGTTTCAATTTCGTAAAGTGGCACGATCGTGTCTCCGGCCCCAGGAAATTT
>JAUMAI010000552.1:0-9679 GCA_032116775.1 Pirellula sp.
GGTCATAGCAAGACCGGTAAATCGAGCTTCTCGCAAAGTGATATCGTCTGGGCAAGCAAACGCAGGCACTCCTATGGTACGCACATCCCAACTCACTCCACGGGCTTGATTGAAGATCGCCGTTTGCTCGAGATACGGCAACATCATGAAGTGACCAGAGGCAAACGTTGAGGGGCGGGTCCCGGCTCCCGTTCCCTTAGCGTAAACCCAGGGTGGAAGTGACTTGTAAGCACTTTCAAAGTTATGTGCCGCCAACGCCATCTGCTTAATGTTGTTGGAGCATTGCATGCGCCGTGCTGCAGCACGAGCAGACTGTACCGCTGGCAACAGAAGGCCAACTAATATTCCAATAATTGCAATCACCACGAGCAATTCAACCAGGGTGAATGCTCGCCGCCGGCGAACTATTCGAGCTAGCATAAGTACACTCCGTTACCTGTAGAATTTTGCGGAAAGTCCTTAAATATGAAGAAATATTAATACTCTCGTGCATGCTAACACTGTTGAGGGGCTACGTCAAAGCGTAACTCCGTTTTTTGTTTAATCTAAGAGATTCGGGGGGCTCGATTCACCCATAGCTTGATCTCCATAAATCGGATCAATGTCGCACCTAAGACCATGCGGTCAAACTAAACGCTGAGCCTCCTCGAGATCTCGGACAGCACTTAGCAAACCTTACTAAACAGAAAAAGGCTGCGCACTGGAAATAACCAAGTACGCAGCCTCAGGAAAACATAATGACCACTGTAATAATTAAAGCTGAATCACTTTGTGAGCTTCGCTATCAGCTTGTTCGCTTCTTTTGGATTCCTGCGACACTCCAAGAGAGCTGAGAGCATCAGCGGAGCGACAATTGTGGCATCCGATTCAATGACGAACATTGGCGTTTTTTCAGTCAATTTGTCCCAGGTAATTTTTTCGTTCGGAGTAGCGCCTGAATACGACCCGTACGATGTAGTGGAATCAGAGATCTGGCAGAAATAGGCCCACGGCTTAACTCGTTTCTGCAAGTCGTACTTGATCGAGGGGACAACACAAATCGGGAAGTCACCAGCAATACCACCGCCGATCTGAAAAAAGCCAACGCCAGTTCCCTGAGATAATTCCTGGTACTGGTCATAGAATGCAGCCATGTATTCGATACCTGACTTCACAATCGAAGCCGAGCACTCTTGATATTTAACATGGGAAGCAAAAATATTGCCGAAGGTTGAATCCTCATATCCTGGGACGACCATTGGAATATTCGCTTTCGCTGCTGCCAAAAGCCAGCAATCCTCACTCTTCCCCTCATGTACCTTCGCAGGTAACTTCGTAATCAAGTCATAAAAATACTCATGCCAAAAGCGACGTTCATTTTTCTCAGTTGCATTTTTCCACATCGGCACAATAAATTTTTCGACGGCACGGAACGCTTCATCTTCAGGAATACTTGTATCCGTGACGCGTCGCATGCGATCCTTCAGAATCCGAGTATCATCAGCTTTCGTAAAATAACGATACTCAGGAAAATCTTTGTAGCTGTCGTTCGCCACCAAACGGAAAAGAGATTCCTCTAAATTGGCCCCGGTGGAAGAGATGCCATGAATGATACCTTCGCGTATCGCGGGAGCGAGCGTTATTCCCAACTGTGCCGACGACATCGCCCCAGCCAATGTCCAAAACATTTTGCCATCAGCCTGTAGATGGTTCCAATAGGCGAGCACTGCGTCGCGGGTCACCCGCGCATTAAAATTCTTGTAATTCCGCAGAATAAACTCTAACACTGGCAACGTCGTCATGAGCCCACTCAACCGATGTAAAATGCCTTATAAACCCCAACTCAGTGGTTCCGTTACCACTTGCGAATGTGGCATTTTACCCACTAATCGCTACTTCACAATTCCAGACACCCCCACTACCTAAGAAATCAGTCCGAAAGGGACATCAAGCACTCTGTCAGAACTGGCAACACTGGCGGTAAACCACTACCAAAAACCAAATCATCTCAATCCTACTACAGGCAGTTGAACCATGACGGAGAAAACGAGTAGCATACTGCAACTCATCTTTTTCCTTCCCGTCCACCTCTAGCTGTTCTTTCGGATTTCCACAGATGAAATTAGATCGCCGCCAATTTATAAATTGTTCCGCTGCCGGAATATCGCTTGCACTTAGCCGTACTCTATTAGGCAATTCATCTGAAATCAGCTGGGCAGACGTGCGCGACTGGGGAGTAGAAGGAAGGGGCTTTAACGATACGGAAAAGTGGTATGATCGGCTTCCCAAGCGAGCTCAGGGAAAAGTCACCGATTCTGTTTGGAACTTAAGTCGGCATTCGGCAGGGATGACTACCTATTTCAAAACCGATGCCTCCGAGATTCATGTTGATTATCAAGTGACCTCAAGCAATCTGGCTATGCCGCATATGCCGGCCACGGGCGTCTCCGGCCTAGATCTATACGCCAAAAACTCGAGTGGTAAATGGCAGTGGGTCGCGGTCTTGCCCCCCAAGAGCCAAACCACCCAATCGTTACTGATTAGCGGTCTGACAAGCGGCGTCAAAGAGTTTGCGGTCTATCTTCCTCTCTATAACGGAACGGAATATCTGAAAATCGGCGTTCCTAAGGGGCAATTGTTTGAAACGGTTGCTCCACGCTCCACAAAACCTCTCGTGTTTTATGGAACCTCCATTACCCATGGAGCATGTGCCTCTCGACCTGGCATGCCACACCCCTCGATACTTGGAAGAAGACTTAATCTTCCCATTATCAACCTAGGTTTCAGCGGCAATGGCCGCATGGATATTGAAGTGGGAGAGTTTCTCAAAGAAATATCCGCCGCAGCTTATGTCATCGATTGCCTCCCTAACATGACCGCCGCTGAGGTCGCAGCCAAAACGGTTCCTCTTGTTCAACTCCTTCGCTCCAACCATCCCGACACGCCCATACTTTTAATCGAAGATCGAAGTTATTCAAATTCTTGGATCATTCCAGCGCAGAAGCAACGGAATGATACCAGCCGGCGAGCCTTGCGAGAGCAGTTTGATAAACTACAACAAACGGGCGTCGAAAAACTCTTTTACGTCGATGGCGAGAGTTTACTCGGCGAAGATCGTGATGATACCACAGATGGCTCTCATCCATCTGATCTCGGTTTCTATCGTCATGCCAATGCGATGGAGCCAATTCTTCGCCAAGCACTTAGCGCTTAATGCTCACCCTCGACGACAGTTTCCACCACATCAATCCTTATCCTACTAATTCACTGTCCCACTAATTCACAATGACAGCTTCAACCCAAACTGCGGTCGTCTGTTTCGGCCCCAACCGCTACAGTGTCGAGACTCGTGCCATACCCTTACCAACGCTCCGGCCAGATGAAGTGCTGCTGGAAGTTAGCCATGTCGGAGTCTGTGGTTCCGACCTTCACATGTGGCTAGGAGACCAAAGCTGGAAGGTCCCCTACCCACTTGTTCTAGGTCATGAATTCTCCGGAATCATCCGCGAGTGTGGCCAACAAGTTCCAGAGATTTGGCAGATTGGGGATCGTGTCGTCAGCGAAACAGCCGCCGTTATCGATCCAGACTCTCCGTTGACTCGTCGCGGACTCTATAACCTTGACCCAAATCGTAAAGGATTCGGTGGAGGTGTTGATGGTTCGATGACACGCTACGTGGCAGTACCATCTCGCATTCTTCATCATGTCCCCAAGAATGTCTCCATGGCGGAAGCCGCTCTCGTAGAACCGTGCTGCGTCGCTTACAACGCCACCATTCGTAACGCCAGAATCGAGCCGGGCGATCGAATCGTAGTTCTAGGTCCAGGACCGATCGGCATCCTCTGTGCCATCATGGCAAGGCTGCAAGGCGCATTTGTTGCCATCACCGGTTTACCGCGCGATCGACAGCGACTGTCTCTCGCTGAAAACTATGATTGCCAACCTCTGGTGGAAGATGTGGAGTCATGGGTTTTCGATGGTGGGCCTGATCGACTAGGTGTTCAAGGTGTCATCGACACCACTGGCGTTTCAGCTTCACTGGAAACCGCCATCAAGATCGTGCGTCCATCAGGCTGGATTTCAAAAGTTGGCTGGGGACCTCAACCCTGCCAATTCTCACTAGATCCGCTCGTACAAAAAAATGTTTCCCTACAAGGTAGCTTCAGCCATAACTGGCCCATGTGGGAAAGGATATTGCAATTGATGTCTTCTGGACGACTCGATGTTAAACCTCTCATCGGCGGAACCTGGAAGCTTGAGCAGTGGCACGACGCCTTTGAAACAATGCACTCAGGCTCGATCGTAAAAGCTGTTCTGTCACCATTGTTGTAACAAGCTGGAGTAAATGATGGGGTACGTACAAATCAGTCTCGACTGCCCAACTTGCGACGAAGCCTTACGCTTGGCCGAGCTGGGTATCGCCGCAGGCGTCCACTGGCTGGAAGCAGGCACCGGTTTGCTCTTAGGTTCTGGTCTACAAGGCATAAAGGTCCTTCGTAAACAGTTCCCCAACCATCCCATCATCGCCGATACCAAGACTATGGATGGAGGTTATCCACTTTCTAAATGGTGTGGGCAGGCTGGTGCAGATTACGCCGTCGTGATGTCCAAGGCGGGCAAACATGTGGTTGAAGGCGCCATTCGTTGTCGCAACGATTTTGGAACTAAGGTGATGGTTGATACGATGTACGAAGACGATCAACTTACCGCCTGTCGCTGGTGTGAGGATCTCGGTGTGGATTACCTTGTCTTGCACCTTGGATTTGAAGAACGAGCCGTTGAACCGAGCCGCAGCCCACTAACCTACCTGGAACAGGTTATCAACAAAGTATCGCTACCCATCCAAGTCGTTGGAGGTCTATCCGTAGCGGACGCGATCCGTGCTTTTGATATCGGAGCTCATAGCGTCGCTATCGGTGGCCCGATAGTTCCAGGCGAAAGTCCGGAAAAAATGGTCGACCAACTTAGACGGATCGTTGAACGGGCCAATCGAACCTGACGTTTCAAGCATTTCCATCCGATTTAACTGGCCACGTACCGAAAGAACGACCACAGCCTGCTCAGAGAACTATTAAACCCTCTGTGAAATCAACACCATCTCTTTGATTCGCTAGGGATTAACCAAAGAGCTTTCTCTTCAATAGTCTCCCCTACGAGTGGCTTATTGCAAACCCGTATTGTCCTGTAGCCAATGGCACCAGTATGGCATGGTGGAACTTCACTGGTATGAACTAGTTGCGTTGTGCGAGTGTTCATTCAGAACCCTGAGGAGAAATATCCTGCCAGGGAACCTCTCCTCCACGTTGAATATGTCGCCGTAATATGGCCGACAATTCAGCTACTACCTTCTTTTCTTTCTGTGCTAAATCGCTTTTTTCGCTGGGATCATTCTCTAGGTCAAATAACTCCAGCGGACTGTAAGGATCGTTCTGCATTAGCTTCCATTTACCCTTGATCAATGCCTCATAACTACGACCACCATACTTGACTCCACCTTCTCTGCGAGTGAAATAAAGATCCCGCTCTCCCTGAATTTCGCCACCTTTAAGGATGGGAACCAAACTAACAGCATCCAACCCACGACGAGAGCTGCCCGCAAGCTCTAGTACCGTGGGAAACACATCGAACACTAAACCCGCATAATTCGATGTTCGACCACCAGCCACTTCTGCAGGCCAGCGGATCATGAACGGTACCCGCAGACCGCCATCGTAGTGACTCTGCTTACCGTCTCTCCACGGATCATTATTTTGGCCATGCGGCAGTGAGCCACCATTATCGGCCGTGAAGACGACCAGGGTATTTTCGGCCAAATTCAAATCTTTCATCGCGTTCAGTAACCGACTAATGTTCGCATCTAAGTGCTCAACAAACGCAACATTTGCCGCTCTTGCTTCTGTCAACTCAGCCGCCCGAGATTTCACCCGTTGCAAGTATTCCTCTGGTGGTTCAATCGGAAAGTGTGGCGCGTTGTAGGCCAGGTAAAGAAAAAATGGTTGCGAGCTCTCTTTACTTCGTTGCTGAAGATATTCAATTGCCCAGTCTGTAAATAATTCGGTTGCATGTCCCTTGGGCTCTATTACCTGCTGATCAAGTCGCATGTAGTTTTGGCCATGCCGCAAATGGGAGATATAACTATCCATCATATCTCCGAGAAAGCCATGAAAATGGTCGAACCCACGCTCGTTGGGTGTGTTGGGTGACTGCAAGCCCAAGTGCCATTTTCCAATAGCAGCGGTGTGATACCCAACCTTCTTCAACTCATCACCTAACGTTGATACTCCGGGCTTAAAGTATCCCCAAGAATCTTCTCGGTGTGTCCTGATAACTCCAGGCACACCTACGCGATCAGCATACAAACCCGTCAAAAGAGCAGCACGAGTAGGTGAGCACACAGTGCAGTTAGCACGCATGCGAGTAAAAAGTAATCCGTCTCGAGCAATGGAGTCGATGGCAGGAGTGCGCACGTCGGAGTCGTGATAGGCAGACACATCGCCGTAGCCATGATCATCCGTAAGAATGATGACTACATTGGGTCGCATTCCCTCCTGCCCAAAAACATGTCCCGCAAAATTCCAACAGAACGATACACAAGCAAAAAAGACAACTGTGCTGAAAACTTTCATCTGACCTAAACTTTCACCATCATTTGGCAGGTTTGATAGAAGCATAATAGGCGACTACCTTTTGACCATCGGTTGTCACAAACACGGGCGATAAACGATGAGAGCCTTCATTCAGTCTTACTCGAAAGCGAACGTGGGTATCTTTATCCGAAACAACCGTCGTTTTCAGCAGCTTACCATCGATATAGAGTTCCGCTCGTTGGACTGGAACAGCTTTACCCGGCACCGCCCTGAAGGCTCGATTTGCGCCAGGTATGTCTCTGCCTGCGGCTAATCGTTCAGACAATGGATGCGATAACTCTAACGGCCAGCGACTGCATTCGATATCATAATCCCCAGAGCCAACGACCTTGATCGCCCAATAACTATAATCATCTCCTGCTGCAGGCTTGTTCCTTTTGTCTCGTCCTGTAGAAGCATCATTCCCTGCATAGCCACGAGCCTGACGAATCATCTGCTGATTCCAAGGTGGATCGTCAGTACCGATCCAGTCGTGAGCCGTTAAATCCACCTGTATCGCGTTGGGATCTCCGACATAAATCTCCGTTGTATCTGCAAAGGTTGGTTCGATCTCTTTCCACCATTCATCATAGAATGCAACCAACCGCGAAGCTTGCTCTGGAAACTGCTCAATCACGTTCTGAGCCTGCCCAGGGTCACTCTCGATATTATACAGCTCACGATTGTTGATTAACCGCCAAGGGCCAGACATTACCGCCGTCTGCTTCCACTTGATCGGATCGGTTACACGCTGTGAATCGGTAACCAGAATACGCTCTTTCGGCCAATCCTTTAAATCACCCTCGGGGCTGAGCAATGGAACAATCGAACGTCCATCAAAGCGAATATCATCCGGCTTCTTCACCCCAGCCACTTCGAGCAGAGTGGGAGCAATATCAACAGCGTGACAGAGGACATGGCTCGAATGAACTCTGTTCCATCCTTTAGCGGGCCAATAAGCCAATAATGGTACACGGTGCCCCCCTTCATATTCGCTGCCTTTGGCTCCGCGCATTCCTGAATTAAAAACATTAGCTCCTCCAGCGGTTCCATTATCGGTTGTGAATACAAATAGAGTATTTTCTTCAATACCTAATTCACGTAGCAATGATCTTGTTTTGCCTATGTTGTCATCGATATTGGCAATCATGCCATAAAAGGCTGCTATGTTCTTGGGCTGATTTGGAAACATCTCCATATACTTCTCAGGAACATGCAATGGACCATGTGGTGCATTAGTCGCAATGTAGGCGAAAAACGGCTGCTTCTTTGCTGCGCAATCAGCAATGAAGCGATTGGCTTGCTGAAAGAAGACATCGGTGCAATATCCTTCTGCCGGAACTACTTTTCCATTGTGAAAGTACTTTCCATCGAAATAAGCGTTATCCCACACATCAGGTGTCTGCCCCACACCCCCGCCCCCATGACGATAGACTTCAGTAAAACCTCGATCTTCCGCGCGGTAAGGATAATTATCGCCCAAATGCCATTTTCCGAAGCACCCCGTTTCGTAACCAGCATCCTGCAACATCTTACCTACCGTAACCTCGTTGACACGCAACATCGACCGACCATTGATCGTGTGCCACACCCCGGTGCGATCGCTCCAATGCCCCGTCATTAGTGCAGCTCGTGTGGGAGAACAAGTGGGTGCTACGTGATAGTCAAGTAACTGAGAAGATTCGCCAGCCAAGCGATCCAAGTTGGGAGTCTTAGCTAACGGATTTCCCGTGAATCCTAAATCGCCGTAGCCTTGATCATCCGTTATCACGAAAACGATATTCGGCGGCGTCGCCGACAGCACGCCACCAACCGCGAGCCACACTGCGAAAAAGAAGCGTGCAGTTTTTGTAAAGCTCCACAGAGCCGATGCCTGGAAAACATTTCTATCGTAATTAAACATCAGAATACTTCTTCATTGAATCGGCAATAAACTACGGCTTATTCGGTAACGGAATCGCTAACATATCCTGATGCGGCTCAATATCCGCCTGATGATCTTTCATCATTGCCAACAATTTCTGCACCACGTCGGGATGATCTGCAGCCACATTGAATTTTTCAGCGATATCTCGTTCTAAGTGATAAAGTTCTGGCTTCTCCGGTGCAACTTCCTTTCCGTAATTTACCGGCTCTCGCAGTTTAGTATGCAACTTCCATGGACCTGAGCGAACAGCATGCAGTTCAGCATTCGTCCAGTAAAACATCTCTTTACGTGGACTCGGCTCACCTGCCAGAAGCGTCGGTAAAAGATTGTAAGAATCTAGTTTTCGGTCCTGCGGCAGCGAAACGTTGGCTATAGCCCCAATGGTGGCTAACATATCAAGAGTTGAACCTAGCTCCGTCACCACCTTAGGCTTAATCTTTCCTGGCCACCAAAAGATTGCGGGGACACGTTGCCCACCTTCGAAGGTTGTCCCCTTGCCCGCACGCAAAGGCCCTGCACTGCCGCCATGCGTATCAAAGGCGAGCCATGGCCCATTGTCGGAACTAAATAGAACGATGGTATCTTGCTCTAATTTAAGTTCGCGAAGCGTATCCAATACCTTTCCTACGCTCCAATCGATTTCCTCAACCACATCACCGTAGAGTCCCCTCAGCGACTTTCCTCGGAATTGCTCGGATGCAAACAAGGGGATATGCGGCATCGAGTGCGGCATGTACAAGAAAAAAGGCTTCTCCTTATTCCTACGAATGAATTGAACAGCTTCTTCTGTATATGTTTTCGTGATCGTATTTTGATTTGCAGGGCGTTCGACCACTTCCGTTCCTCGCATCAGCGGGACATTATAATGCGTGGTCTCAGGATAGTAGTTGGGATCCTTAGCAGATTCCGCTCGGTAGTTAGGCCCCTTGGTTTTATCCATATCATTTGAGTACGGTATACCGAGGTATTCATCAAAACCCTGCGTCATCGGCAAATACTCCGGCAGGTGTCCCAAATGCCATTTCCCAATAATGCCAGTGGTATAATCCTTCTGCTTTAACAACTCTGCCAAGGTTATATCTTCGCTCTCTAAGCCACCCCCTGACTCAGGAAAAAGAAATACCCTCGCTTTACTGGTCATTCCATT
>JAUMAI010000553.1:0-12455 GCA_032116775.1 Pirellula sp.
GTGCAGGATGGTAGCATGCAGATCATGCATGTGAACGCGGTTTTCGATGGCCTGATGACCAAATTCATCAGTAGCTCCATGGATGATTCCATGTCGAACTCCACCTCCAGCTAGCCAGATGGTGAACCCACCAGGGTTATGATCTCGGCCTGTGCCATTATCCTGTGCGTATGGTGTGCGCCCGAATTCGCCACCCCACCAAACTAATGTGTCTTCCAATAGACCACGTTGCTTCAAGTCCTGGAGAAGTGCTGCAACAGGGCGATCGGTTGCTCTTGCATGGTCAGCATGCTTTTCTAGATTGCTATGTTGATCCCAAGCAGGATTAGCGGTGTCATCGCCATAGGTGACTTGGATAAACCGGACCCCCGCTTCGCAGAGGCGTCGCGCTAGTAAGCATTGGCGTCCAAAGCGATCGGTACTTTTATCTCCGATACCATAGAGCTTATGAGTGGCGGCATCCTCACGCTCAATATCGAGAATTTCTGGCGCTGTTTGCTGCATGCGCCAGGCTGTTTCGTAGGATTGTACCACCGCGTCGACTTGATCATCACCTGGAAGTTGATTCTGCCTTAAATGATTCATCGACTGGAGCAAATCAAACTTTCTTCTCAAGCGTTCAACTTCTGAACTAGTGGAGCGTAAATAATCGACTTGGCTTATTTGTTTAGGATCTTTGGAGCGTCCGATCGCAGTACCCTGGTACTTGGCGGGTAAGAAAGCACTACCGTAATTCCGAGGTCCACCATTACCAGCTGAGGGGCTGATGGTGATAAAAGCGGGTAGGTTTTGATTTTCCGTACCTAAGCCGTAAGAAATCCATGAACCCATAGATGGGCGGAAACCTACCGTTGCTCCGCAATGCAGAAAAAGTGTCGCTGGGCCATGGGCAACTCCCTCTGTGTTCATGGAGCGAATCAGGCATAGGTCGTCCGCGTGTTGCCCGATACTAGGAAATAAGTCGGAAACTTCCAAGCCACATTCGCCATAGCGTTTGAATTTCCACGGTGAACCGAAGAGACGTTGAGGTACTCCCCGTTTTCCACTATTGGCAACGATACGAGCATCGTCGAACGGAACTTTTTCGCTATTGAGCTGCTGTAGCTTGGGCTTAGGATCGAAACTATCAACCTGACTGACACCCCCTTGCATGAAGAGGAAAATTACTCGTTTCACTTTTGGAAAGGGATTAACAACGGCTTCCGTCGTTGGAATAGCACTGACCCCCGAGGTACTCAGGAGATTTTGCAAAGCAAGCCAACTGAAACCACATGCCGCGTTGCTCAGCAATTGACGACGATTTAGCTCGAGAAGTCTCATCGTTTTTGCCTCTTATTCCAAAGAACGAAACTCGGCGGTACCGAATAGGGTCTGGTAAACATCTTGCCAGTTTGCGAGCTGTTGTTTTTGTTTGTCGGCGCTAGGTACATCATTGGCCTGTATGTACTTCAGGAATAATTCCTCTTCTGCTTCTGACGGAGATCGCCCCAATGTTTGATTGAACGCCCAATGTAGACGTTCGAGGTCTGACGCCAATGGTAGTTTCAGCAGGCAGTTCGCCGCGTTGCTCGCATACGCGACAATTTCTTCCGAATTCAGCATCAGTAACGCTTGTGGGGAAACGATACTGTGGTGACGAAGGCCTGTAACACGGCTACTGTCGGCGATGTCAAAGGCGACTAATATTTTCGGCAATGAGTTTCTCAGCATAGGTAAAAAAGTACTACGACGATAACTCTGCTGCTGATAGCCATAGTCAGCTGCGGGTAATGGATTCATTTCATTTCCAAACATCGCATGGTCCAATAAACCGCTCGTCTGCAGGATAGAGTCACGTACAGCTTCGGCGGTCAACGGCTTCGATACACTACGCAACCAGTAGCGGTTGTCGGGATCCAAGGTCTCACTCGCTTCAGAGCGACTCGATTGCCGGTAGGAAGAGGATAGTACGAGCCGTCGTACCATGGTTTTCAGGGACCACTGATCTTGTTGAAGCTGTAGAGCTAGAAAGTCGATCAGTTCAGGATGAACAGGAACCTCACTGCTGGAGGCAATATGATCAGGGTTACGAGCCAATCCAGCTCCCATCAACCACGTCCAAATACGATTGGCCAGCACGCGTGAGGTAAGCGGGTGTTCTGGGGCTGTAAGCCAATTTGCCAGTTCGAGCCTTCCGCTCTGATTGGTGGGCATTTGCGGTAGATTTAACGTCGGAGCAACTTGTAGAAATCCTCTTGGAACGGTTTCCCCTTTTGAATGGACAACGCCGCGTACGTTGACGTAGCCGTCTTCGATTTTCTCACGTTCCAATACAGACATGGCCTGCGGGCGTTCTTTCAACTTTCCTTCGAGTTCTTTTTGACGCTGTTCATGCTCCACTAATTTCGCTTTGAGCAAGTTGTTTTCAGAGGGGCTAATGGAGGCAGATGTCTCCTGGCTGATATTCTTGCTAAGTGATTGGACTGTGCCAGCGGGTAGGAATTGGATTGCATCTGCCGTGACAAAACCATCGGTGTCGGCTGTTGAAATCAGTACGTACGCTTGCCCACCTTTTTCAAATCGATAGGAACCTAGAGATACAAAACCGGGGACAAGATCTGGTTTAAGACGCTGATTGAGGTAGACCGTCTTTTCACCTTCAGCGCAGGCGATAGTGATCGGGACCTTACTAGCTCGACTTTCAGCGTGAGAATAAGCTAGGCGTACTTCGTACATTCCGCTTTCTAAATCAGCGGTGGCAAAGGTGATTGTCTTTTCCCCTTTACTTTTATTGTCGTCGTGCATGTAGCCTGAGCCGACAAATGGTTTCGTGAATTGCGAGGAAATCCATTCCCCAACACGCTGAGTTTGGGAGTCATCAACCACGACACCTGCTAATTGGTTTAGTTCGATTTGGGTCGCATCAGTAGCTGGCTTGATACGCGCTAAATCAGCTTTGATCGATTTGATGGTAGTTTGAGTCGAGGCTAATTCCGTTTGTAGCTCTGAGAATTTCTTTTCGGCTTCATCGTTAAGAGGTAAGGGACGTGTGAGCCAGTTGGAAACGTTGGCATCTTGCAAGGTTTGTACATTTCGCAGAATGCCAGCCATGGCATAATAATCACGTGTAGGGATAGGATCGAATTTGTGATCATGACAACGGGCGCAGCCTATTGTTTGTCCGAGGAAGGCTTGGCCAATGACATCCAGTTGTTCGTCCACAACGTCCATTCGCAACTGCTGCTTATCTTGTTCCTCCAGGTTGTGATTTCCCAAGGCGAGGAATGTAGTCGCGATCAAGCCACGGCTTTGATCTTCTTTGGTTATGTAAGGGAGAAGATCACCAGCGATCTGTTCTCGAATCAAAAGATCAAGTGGCCGATCTTCTTGAAATGATTGAATGATGTAGTCACGGTACCGCCAAGCATCTGCATAAATAAGGCCTCTCAAGGTGGTTGATTCGGCGTAACGCACGATATCTAGCCAATGCCTTCCCCAGCGTACTCCGAACTGTGGGTCTGCTAAGAGCCGATCGACCAAACGTTCATACGCATCAGGTTCCTGATCATTAAGAAAGTCGGCAAGCTGTTGTGGTGTCGGAGGAAGCCCGTGCAAATCATAATAGAGCCTGCGAACCAGAACGCGTTTTTCCGCTTCTGCTGCAGGTTGAATTCCCGTCGACGAAGCTTGATGGAGTAGAAATGCATCAATCGGTGAGCGAGTCCAGGTGGTCGAAGAGGGAAGCGGTGTGGTGCTTGGAGTCAAAGGGCTGTAGGGCCACTTCTGCCTAGCTTGTTGTGGATCGATTACATTGGCTCTTGGCCTGTGGGAGTTAGGATCGCTTTTTCCCGAATGAAACGCTCCACTCTCGATCCATTGTCTCAGATCGGCGATGTCCTTCTCTGGTAACTTTCCGTCGGGAGGCATCTCCAGTTCTTCATAGCGTACCGCTGTAAGGATCAGGCTCTCATCAATTGACTCGCGATTGATAGCCGGGCCACTATCCCCACCTTGCTCAATGGCTTCCGCCGAGTCGAGTCGCAAACCACCCTTTAAGTGATTAGCGTTGGCAGCCTCTTGGGAATGACACTCATAGCAATGCTCAATCAAAAGAGGTCGGATGCGTGTTTCAAAAAATGCTTCTTGCGCATCGTTTTGGGCGCAGATGATAGACAGATTGCCAGAGGCAATCATTATCATCCAGCAAATCAGACCAATCATCT
The DNA here is from genome assembly GCA_032116775.1 of Pirellula sp. Lineage (GTDB taxonomy): Bacteria > Planctomycetota > Planctomycetia > Pirellulales > Pirellulaceae > JAFLCP01. The sequence goes on from JAUMAI010000553.1 coordinate 4,203, forward strand.
TGCGCCGCATCACAACTACTCCTCGGTCGAGAGGTCGCCACTGGCTAACTGTTCAAACCCACGACTTCCCAGCCAGCGCGATATTCCTTGCTAATATAGGCATCTGCTTCAGGTGCGTTGGTCGCTTTGAGTGAAGCAGCGTCCCACTGGATGCGTTTCCCTGTGCGGAAAGCGACGATACCCAACAAGACTGTTTCGCTGAGCGCTCCAGAGTAATCGAAGTTGCACAGAGTGGGGGAACCTGTCTTGCAGGCCTCGACCCATTCACGCCAGTGTCCGATCGAATTGGGGATCGATTCAGCAGGGGCTTTGAAGTCCGAAAACTTATCTTTGGGTAACAACTGTCGGCGACCATAGTCTGCGACCAGCATGCCTTTGTCACCGACGAATAAGGTTCCTAATCCCCAAGAAGTGAGCGGTTGCCCATCATGGTCTTTGGTTTCCTTGACTAAGTCGAAATTGGCACTGCCATCAGCCCAGCGAAGGTTTAGCGGGCCATGTCCAGCTTCCGCTGCAAATTCATAAGTGCATTTAGTCCATTCCGGAGTTCCGTCAGGATGGGCTTCAGGGCCTTCGCATGTAACCGCCACAGGGTGGCGCAGGCCTAGTGCCCAGAACGGTAAGTCAACAACATGGCAAGCCATATCGCCGAAGGTACCGCCGCCATATTCCCAAAACCTGCGCCAATTACCAGGATGAATGCTGGCGGAGTAAGGACGTTCCTTGGCTGGGCCTAACCACAAGTCCCAATCGAGATTATCTGGAGCTTTAGTAGGAGGACCAAAGCGACCATTCGACCAACCTTTGTTGCACCAGCAATAGACGTCGGTCACGGTACCAATCGCACCTGACTGGATCAGTTCAACAACCCGGCGATAGTTGTTGTCCGCGTGAATCTGAGTTCCCATTTGGGTTGCTAATTTATTCTTAGCTGCCAGCTTAGCTAATGCTCTCGCTTCCTTGACGGTGTGACTGAGCGGCTTTTCACAGTAAATATGCTTGCCGAGATCCATGGCGACTGATGAGGCTGGAGCATGTGTATGATCGGAGGTAGAGACCACAACAGCATCGATTTGTTTGTGCTCTTTATCGAGCATCTTGCGATAGTCGCGATGGCGAGTGGCATTGCGATGAACCGAAGCTGCATGATCTAGATAGTTGGTGTCGACATCGCACAGTGCAACAATGTTTTCCGCTGTTAGCTGTTCGACATTGTGCCAGCCCTTATTTCCGCAGCCTACAATCGCGATGTTTAGCTTCTCATTGGCTGAAAGGTAGGCCTTCGCTGGAGTCGGGAAGGTGAAATAGCCGGTTGCAACTGCCGCTGCTGCAGTCGATTGTCCTAAAAATAAGCGACGAGATAAGTGTTCTGAACGAGGGGCCATGCTTAGAACCTCAACGGTGGGATGAATAAGATGGAAAGGTGGGTTTGGCTACATCCCCATTTGGTTCCGGAGGACCGAATCTATAGCGGGGTGCCATGGTTTTAAAGGAGAATTACGGCTCCTGGACTACCTCTAGCATGAAGCCTCGGCGCGCAGAATTCAACGGGCGAAGGGCCCGAAAAACCAATCCGAGACCCCATTTCTGGCAGACCACTAAGAATAAATCGAAACCGGACAACGATTTCTTGATTAGGAAACGTGTTTTGGCCGGTTTTGCTTCAGGCGTTGGGCGATCAAGAAGGCAATTTCCATCGCTTGTTCATAGTTCAAACGAGGATCAACTAAGGTCTTGTAAGCTCGATGTAAGTCTCCTTCACCTAACCCTCGAGCTCCCCCAGTACATTCGGTCACATCGTCTCCGGTAAGTTCCAAATGAACGCCACCAAGATGGCTGTCAAGCTGCTGATGAATATCAAAGGCTTGTAACAGCTCGGAAACAATGTCGTCAAACCGTCGAGTCTTGTAACCTGCGGGGGAAGAAACCGTATTGCCATGCATCGGATCTGCGACCCATAAAACAGGATGGCCATTGCCTTGAACGACTCGAACTAGAGGAGGAAGATAATCCTGAATCTTTTGATGTCCGAAGCGATGAATCAGGAGCATGCGGCCAGGAGTTCGAGTGGGATTCAGCGTTTCTAACAATCGCAAAAGATATTCCGGTTTCGTGTCCGCTCCAATCTTGCAACCGATCGGGTTGACGATGCCACGGAAATATTCAATGTGAGCTCCATCGAGTTGAGCCGTACGGTAGCCAATCCAAGGAAGGTGTGTGCTGAGATTGTACCAACCCTGTCGGCGCGGCACTTGCCGAGTTTGCGCTTGTTCATAAGGGAGGTGTAAGCCCTCATGAGAGGTGTAGAATTCAACGGACCGCGTTTCGGAAAATGCTTTGCCGGTCACCGTCTCCATGAAACGTAAAGAGTCCGCGATCGAATCCACCAACTGATGGAACTGGCGAGCAATATCTTTATGTTTGCAGAAATCGAGATCCCAGTTTTCTGGGTGGTGTAAATCGGCAAAACCACCAACGCTCAACGCGCGGATAAAATTCAGCGTCAAAGCTGCTCGTTCATATCCACGTAGCAATAATTCAGGATTGGGGGTTCGTTCTTCAGTTGTAAATGAGGAACGATTGATGATATCTCCACGGTAGACCGGCAAGGTTACACCGTCGCGTGTCTCTGTATCGCTTGAGCGCGGCTTGGCGTATTGACCAGCGATACGGCCGACTCGGATGACTCGTTTGAGCGAAGCCTGCATCAGGACCAAGCTCATCTGCATCAGAACTTTCATCTGACGAACGACGCCATCGGTGCTGCAATCGTCAATGCTCTCTGTGCAATCACCACCTTGGAGTAGGAACGCATTTCCCGCTGTCGCTTCGGCGAGGTGCTCTCGAAGGGTTTCAATCTCCCAACTGGTGACCAGCGGTGGTAATGCCGCAAGGCGTTGCAGTGCCTTTTCAAGCTCTGCGGCATTCGGGTAGGTGGGCATTTGCAAGGCTGTGCGAGACTGCCAAGATGACGGAGACCAACTGTTACTCATCGAACCAAGTTTTTCGTAAGAATTTGCGTACCAGAACCACGTTTGAGAATAACCAGAAATGCCTTGTCTTTCCACCTCGGTTCTGGCAATTGCGGGCTTGCGTTAAGTTAGGCTTGCCCATTTTGTTAAAGCGATTTGCCAGGTAACGGCTCTAATTCGGCAGGGGCATCGGATAATTTCTAGCTTTTTCGAGGAGGATACCCCTGATCGTTTCAAGTTGCGTACTTTCCATATTTACGAAAACACTCAAGTTAATTTGTATTACTTCGTCTAATGAAGTTGCATTTTTCCCCGCTACTTGGGCGAAGCCCCACAGCGATTAGGTAGAGATTCGGTCCGGGCAACAAGGCTGTTGGGCTGCTGACTAAATTGTTGTGACACGAGTCATTGCATGCTAAATTCGCCGCTGACCACTCTGTCCCCTTCCGGAATTCTTTACGTCGATATGAGGCTGCCATGCCAAAGCCAAATGCAGTGAAATCTGGTGAGCCAATCGTAAACGAACAGCTCAATCGTCGAGATGTTTTGAGAGGAGCTACCGCATTGGCAGCCGGGATCGGCTTGGCAACGCCCTTGGTCTCCGCGGCCGCTCAAGGCATCGCTCGCTCCTCCCGCATTGAAGAAGAGAATCGGCGTGCGGGAACAACCGAATGGATGCTCAGGAATTGCCAGATCGACCCCGCAACACGGTACCGGTGTCGCTTCGTCGAGGGTTATTGTTCACACGCTAGCCTGCGAGCCGGTGAGACCATCGAGATTATGGTCAGTGCCGATCCAGTCGCTGAAGTGAAACTCGATATTTTTCGACTCGGTTATTACGGTGGAACTGGCGCAAGGCACATTCAATCCTTTGCCGCTGTCAAGGTGGAAACGCAAGCGACTCCTGAGCCGGGAGTCAATCGTGTGATGGTTTGTCAGTGGCCAGCAGCTTTTCGGTGGACTATTCCCGAGGAGTGCATCAGTGGTGTCTATCTTGGCAAACTAACTACGGTGGGAAGTGGTTACGACAGTTATGTCATTTTTATTGTGCGAGATGATCGTGAAGCTGACTTTGTCTTTCAGTGCAGCGATCACACTTGGCAAGCCTACAATCGCTGGCCAAGTCAATTTTCGCTCTACGATGATGGTGTTAATCAGTGGTATTGGGGTGGAAAGTCACAAGTTAGTTTTCTACGCCCCTATGGAAGATACTGCCAAATTTTCGATGCTCCACTATCTACCGGTTCGGGTGAGTTTCTCTTATGGGAATTTCCTTTTGCTTATTGGCTAGAGTCACTTGGTTATGATGTTACCTACGTCTCTAATCGAGATACTCATTCCGATCCCAAAAGCATGCTGCGTTGTAAAGGTTGGTTGAGTGTAGGGCACGATGAGTACTGGACGATTGAAATGTTCAAGCATGCGAAGGCTGCAATTGAACAGGGTATCTCATTAGGATTTTTCTCTGGCAATGCAGTGTGTGGTCGAGTCGTATGGGATCCTGAGACACAATCGCTGCGCCGTGTTGGTGTCTTTGGGCCGCCGGATGGTACAACCGATTTCGTGGAAATGGATTCACTCGAACATGTACCTCCTTATGCGAACGAACTGATGGGAGCGCATAGTACTGGTCCTGTGACTGGAGGGGCTGACTGGGTTTGTACCAAGGAAGATCACTGGATCTATGCGAACACCGGAATGAAAAATGGAGACAAGATTCCTGGTGTCATCGGTTGGGAGTGGCATGGTGATCCAGCGCCAATTCCTGGCTTGGAAGTCATCGCTTCTGGTCCGACTCAATCAGCTCCAGATAAGCCAAATGGCGGGCTCTACACAGCCACGGTCTATCCAGGCCCCAAAGGCAATATCGTTTTTAATGCAGCCACTATTTGGTGGGCAGATGGTTTAAGTGCGCCACCTGGATATGTCAGGCCAAAGGTTTACACCGAACCGAAGGGCCCCGATGCACGGCTACAGAAAATCACCAGCAATATTCTGCAGAGGATGCTGCAGCGGCCTGAAAGCTAAATCGCAATCGCGTGTTTAACAACTGATTCGTGGCGTTAGAGTCGTTACGGCTGAGCCAACCAGTCGGATTGGGCCGATGGTAACTGAGTCTTGATTTGATATTCAGAGACAACAGTTCCGCCGATCAAGTGCTCTTGGATAATACGTTCCAGGACAGGTTCTCGACAGGAGTGGTACCAAACTCCATCGGGATAAACGACAGCGATAGGTCCTTGCAAACAGAGTTGTAAACAATTGGCCTTCGTTCGACAGATTCCCCCCTGCCCTGTCAATTTCAATTCTTTGAGTCGTTTCTTTAAAAACTCCCAAGCTGCCAGAGATTCATCCTTCCCGCAACATTTAGGCTTGGTCTGATCGCAACATAAAAAGATATGTTTTTGAATCGAAGCAATTCCAACCTGCTCGGCAGCGCGCTGCAATTCGTTCATGGCTAATCATTCCTAGGTTAGTAAGACGCTGTCGGGAATCTCTTGCCTTGATGATACAAGTGAAGTTCTCTGATTGGCATTCGCAGTCAAGCTCTCTCAAGCTTCTACATTATAGCTGGTACTAGCACAGTCGCAGATGATGCCTAATGAGGATAGTCTGTCGAAGTCTCCAAAGGTTAATTCAACTAGACATAAATAAAAACAGGGCCACTAAAAAGTGACCCTGTTTCATTTCTTGTCATCAAAAAATCAAGAACTATGGCAAGCGAGCCTGTTCGACTTTAGGTAGTGGACCGGTCAATGCTTCCATGAAAGCAACTAGATCTTCTTTGTCTTGTTGAGTCAATTCAAGTTTCTGAATCTTCTCGCTCAAGTTCTTGTTTGGATGGCCACCTTTGGCATACCACTCGACGACTTCGAGCAACGTCTTCTGGCTACCGTCGTGCATGTAGGGTGCTGTCTGGGCAATGTTGCGTAACGTCGGAGTTTTGAACGCACCCATATCTTTTGGCTCTTTGGTGACGGCAAAACGACCAACGTCTGGTTCCTTTTTGTCCATGCCAACGCCCAAGTTGTGATATAGTTCGTCAGCAAAATTGACACCGACGTGGCAAGCAGAGCAGTTGCTCTTGGTGCTGAAGAAGAGATCACGACCGCGTTTAGCCGCTTCGCTCATCGGGTTGGCTTCCGCTGCTTTCTTTAGTTCAGCGTAGCGGTTGTACAATTCTTCGTTGTCTTCCTTCAAGGCATCAAGGTCCTCCAAATCGGCTTCGAAGGTTTCTTCAAAGCGGCGAAGACGCTCGTAGGTGTCATAGGGACTTTCACCGGTTACTAGCGTTCTTTCGAACGACGCAATCGCTCGACCAACGTCATCGATGTGTGGTTCGCGACCGAAAACCTTGACGAACTGCATTTTGTAACCAGGGATTTGCTTTAGCAGTGCCACTGCCTTCTCATGCGTGAAACCCATTTCGATTGGGTTCTGGATTGGGCCAACGGCCTGCGCTTCCAGCGAACCAGCGCGTCCATCCCAGAACTGTGCTTTGCTGATGATTCTGTTAAAAGCGACAGGCGAATTGCGGCCTCCGGTCTGCCCTTTGATACCGACACCGAACTGCGTGTTCTTGGCATAACCGTAATCAGGATGATGACAATCGGCGCAACTTACTTCGTTGCCTGACGATAGGCGGCGGTCAAAATATAATTGGCGACCCAACTCAATCTTGGCTCTCGTTAGCGGATTATCTTCTGGGATGTATAACGCTTCTTTGCCTGCATCCAAGTTCTGAGGAAGGGTGACCGTCAGTGATTCATGGTTTTTGGGATTGGCTAGCCATGCTTCAATTTCTTTAACAGACAACTGTCCTTGACCAGGAATACCGAGCGTTAGATTTGCCTTGCCCAAGTCAACTGGATCAGCGGCTTGAACAGCCGAGCCCAAACCAATGGCCAAGACCATTGCCATCCAACGAATCTTCATCTTGCTTTCCCTTTCAGTCATTAAACTCGAATCGATTTAAAGCTAACTTTCATCGGAGCTATGCCATGGATAAAAGCTGAAGCTTGATGTATTTGATAATGGCGACGCACAATCGCTGCAACTTAGCGGCCAACTTCGATGGGCAGTTCGAACTACCAGTAACCGTATTGATGGTTAAATTGATAACTAACTATAGGCTATTGCCCAGCCCCTACAGGCAGATTTCCCTCCCTAGCTGAAACGAATTAACTAAGCTTGGCTCGGTTTGACGTTTTGGCTTAGGTAAAATGGGTGGTTTTTCGAGATCCGTAGTCAAAATGGCCTAGCAGTCCACCTCTTTGGGTGGTTTGTTTGGGGAGTGATCGTCTGACGCTCTCGGTTCGAGGCAAACCTAATCCACTTATCTATGTTTCCGAATTATACTCGCCGATAGAGTTTCCAGGAGTGACCGCTGGGCAGGCCGATGCGGGCTCAAATTTTTGAGAATGGTGATAGTTGCAAATGCGTTCAGGACTTACGGTCGGCAGCCAAGCGGAACTGCACTGGCGTGTGACAGCAGAGCATGTGATTCATCTCGGTTATCCTCCGCCGAGCAATCAGCTCGCGTTTATTCCGCCCGAGAAAGGAATGCCCAAGCAGTCGGTCGCCGTATTCTCGACTCCCAATATGATTCTGATGATGGAAAGGGCTGCACGCAAAGTACTTGAGCCCTTTTTGGAGGTGGGCGAAGAATCCGTCGGGGCTGCAGTCGCTGTTGAGCATCTAGCAGGTTCACCAATCGGGGCTAATGTCCGTGGTGTTGCGAAAGTAACAGCTATCGATCAACGTCTCATTGACTTTGAAATCACTGCTTATGATTCGCATGAAATGATTGGCAAAGGAACACATCGCCGAGCCGTCGTATCGGTCGAGAAGATTGCTTCACGCATGCAAGTGAAACAAACCGCAAATTTCAAGCAGGAGCTCCCTGGCGTGACTATTCCCTCCGCTGCCCACACTGCGTCGGTTGCAAGTCCATTGCCTCAGTTGCCGACTCTGGCGCTGCAACAGAAAGGAGCGATTCTTAAGGTTACTCTGAATCGACCGAAGAAACTAAACGCTGTGAATCAGCAAATGACAGCGGATTGGGAAACCTTGAATTCCTATCTCTCTTCAAATCCCGCGCTACGTGTCGTGATTGTCACTGGTGCAGGGGATGCGTTTTGTGCTGGAGATGATGTGCCAGAAGTTGGAGGATTGGAACTCGCTGTCGCACAAGAACTGAGTTATCGGCAAGCGAGAATGTATTTGGCTTGGGAGCAATTGCCACAAGTATTTATCGGAGCGATTAATGGTCTAGCCTTCG
>JAUMAI010000554.1:0-10431 GCA_032116775.1 Pirellula sp.
CAGAGGGTCGTAGGTTCGAATCCTATCACTCCGACTATCTTGAAAAAAAGCCCTTTGGCCAAAAGGTCAAAGGGCTTTTTTCGTTTGGCAGGCTGACTTGGGAAAACCCTAGCCTACCGGCCACGGGGTTAACGAATGCTTAGGCTGGGGTTTGCTCCCGTTTGGGCACAAACTGGCCATGACTTAGCCTATAGGCTCACGACTAAGTAATTCTGTCCGTTTCTTCGAGATGGATCATTCCGGGTTATACTCATCTTCTGCCACAGTCTTGGCGGCAATAGCTTTAAGGTTGGTAACCGCTTGAGGTTTGTCCCAATGAGGTCGTGGGCTAGGGCTCTGACTCCCGTTTTTTGGATGTCTTTCCATGACAGCGATAGTTACGCTCATCGTGATAGCGATTTTTTCTTGGCTTGCAATCAAAGTAGCAACCACCGCTTTGATGATGACGGGCTTGAGTTTTGATACTGCGAGTTTTCAGAGTTACTCTGCTTTTTTTGGAGTTGGCTTTACAACCAAAGAAGCAGAGTTGGTTGTCAATCATCCTGTACGACGGCGAATCATTCGCGATTTGATTTTGGTGGGAAATATCGGTTTGACATCAGCTTTAGCGACGATGGTAGCTACCTTTGTTCAAGGGAATAATGTCTTTCAGTCGTTGATGATTATCTTAGTGGCTGCTTCTATTGCGCTGGCGATTAGTTACGTAGGGCGATCGAGATTTGTGCGCAAAGGTTTGGATCGGATTATTTCCTTTTCGCTCACCCAGGCTGGAGTCGTACGTGCCCTTGACTACGAATTACTTTTGAGAGTCGAACACGGGTACGTGGTAAGTGAGTACTTGGTTGAATCAAATAATCCTTTGGTGGGCAAATCTCTAAGGCAAACCAGGCCATGGGATTCCGGGGTCATTATTCTTGCGATACGTAGGAAAGATGAATTGTTACCAGGGATTCCCGGGCCCAGTAATGAAATCAATTCAGGCGACGTGCTGGTACTTTATGGACAAGAGAAAGATGTCAGGAAGCTGATGCAGGTTGAATTAGAGAGCGTTCCGGGGGAAGCGGAAGTCAGGCAATAGGCGTTTTTTTAGAGATTCGATCAGCACGGTGGTTTAACTGATCTGTGTGATACAGTTTTATAGGAAAGCATATCGATCGAACGCAGATATAGGGGGCTCAAGTACGAATCTCTGACGTGCATTGAGATAGCGTTCGTAGACGAGCTATAAAACAAAAAAATCGGCAGGATCTGAATGGCTGACTCCTGCCGATTTCGGGGTTTTCATTAGTGATCGGTTTATTTAACCGTGAAGCTCAAAAAGCTACTTCTTATTCTTCTCTTCGAGCTTTTTGCCAACAAGTTCAGACAGACCTGGACCACGCAGTTCTTTAGCGGTAGCCAAAATCTCACCTGTGTCTCCGTCTACCAGTAAAACAAACGGAATACCACTGACATCGTACATGTCACCCAAAGAAGTATCCCATAGTTTTCCTTCGTAAATTTGAGCCCAGGGCATCTCATTGGTTTTGGTGAACTCGGTAACTTTCTCAGACATGTCGGCGGCATCAAAACTGATTCCAAGAATCTCGAAACCTTTTTCATGATGATCCGTATAGGCTTGTTTCATGTTTGGGATTTCGGCGATGCAGGGCCCGCACCATGTCGCCCAAAAATCCAACATAACCAACTTGCCAGCGTAGGTTTTGGGGAATTCGATTTTGTTCCCTTGCATATCCTCCATATTGAATTCCAGGGCCTTTTGACCAATGGTCAAATTCGGTGGCAGTGGAGTCATGGGAAGTTCTTCCGAGGACTTATCTAAACTGAGCGAGCCATCTTTGAGAGATAGAACATAAGTGGTTCCTGTGAAGTTGAAAGGCTTACCTACTTGGGCAACTTCTTTCTTGGAACTGATACGACCGTTATTGTCTCGGTCGATGGTGATAGGCATGCCATCGGTCGGAGAACCTGACAGGAAGGTCGAGAAAGATTGATCGTCCAATTTCAGCGTGACTTCAAAACCGAAATCGCTGTAATAGAGGAGCGTTTCCTTCAGTTGCTCTCGTGAAGGATCTTTGGGATCAAAACGATACATGTTGATCGTTCCCAGTTTCCCTTCACCTAGATCCAATTCAGTGGATCCCGAGTACATCGTGAAGTCGCCGCGTTTGTTGGGGTCCCATTTGGTCGGTGTATCATTGGTGAGGTCACCGTCACCATTGCAATCCACAAAAAGCCTCGCAGGCATATCTGCTGGCTCATCGATAATGTAGAGCCATGACTTCTCCCCGAGCGTAATCTTGCCAAACTTGGGAGCCACCAGAGCTTCGGGCGCTTTCTTTACTACGTCAGCTGCAAGATCCATGGCTGAACGAACAGGGCGATAGCCGCCCACTTTCTGAGTGACGCCGCTGGGAATGAACTTCATTTCTACGTCGCCGTCAGCCAACATGCCGACAAGCAAGGCCGGAATTACCAGCAGGTTCATCTTATTGATTCCTGATGCAGAGGGACAAATTTAATAAAGCAAAACCATTCCAGAATCTTCTACCGTACCCGGCTTCCTCCGAAAAGAGGGGGCTGGTGGAGAACGTTCCATAAAGAGGTGTATTTGTGATCACTTTCCCTGGGATAGTTCGAATTCTCACTCCTCCGAAACGGGGTTGGATGCTACGATTATCCGTGAGTTTAGAGGGCTGTTTGAGCGTTAAATCAATCAGTGACTGGGCAGTGGGCGAGCACTGCTGGTCAATAACCTTGGGCAGCCTTGGCTTTGCACGCGAAAGGAATCGCGCCAATGTTCACTCCAGAGTTTTGCATGTACGTCATCGGTGTCTCAGTGGGATGTTGGGCTCTCGGGTCCATCGCCTTGCAAAGACACCGGGAATTAGGACAACTGCTGAGGGCTTTCGTCGAGGATCAGAAATCGCGAGCGCGGTTACTCGCAAGGGCGCGAGCCATACGCAAGCAGGCGGATCAGCAAGCGAAATTGAAAATCAAGCGAGAAGAATAGAAGAGTAAAAGCGGTATGCAAGAGTCGACATCTCCCAGCCAACCAACCCCAACCAAGCGGCTGTACATAGACACCGTTGGGTGCCAGATGAATGTTTTGGATAGCGAGATGGTAGTTGCCAGTTTGAGACGGCAAGGATATTCGCTGACTCGCAGTTTGGAAGAAGCCGACACGATTCTTTTTAACACTTGCAGCGTGCGCGAGAACGCTGAGGAAAAAGTTTATGGCTCTCTAACTCGTTTGAAACGTCTTAAAGAACGCTATCCACAGAAGGTTATTGGTGTGATGGGCTGTATGGCCCAGAAAGACCAAAAGATTGTTTTTGAAAGAGCACCTTACGTGGATATTGTCGTTGGGCCCGGTCAATTGCACCGGATACCAGAATTGATCAGTAAAGTCGAGGAAGGGGAGGGACAGCAGATGGCTGTCAGCCTTTCTCGTAAGGATGGCACGGTCGATGAGATTAAGCGTAGCCATGAGTCCTTTGATCCGCTTCGCGATCCAACCATGCGTCCGACCCCTTTTCAAGCTTATCTCCGCATCCAAATCGGTTGTGACAAGTTCTGTACTTACTGCATCGTGCCGATGACCCGCGGACCAGAACAGGGAAGACCTCCTGAGCAAATTGTCGAAGAGGCTAAGATTTTAGCGGCGCAGGGAGCTAAGGAAATTACCCTGCTCGGGCAGACCGTGAACAGCTATCGCTACAAAGATGGTACTGGCGTCACTAAGATGTCGGACCTGTTACGTATGCTGCATCCCATTGAAGGATTGGAACGAATCAAGTTCGTGACCAATTATCCAAAAGATATGACGCGTGAGTTGTTAGAGACAGTGCGCGACTTGCCTAAGTGTTGTTCTTATCTTCATGTGCCGGCCCAAAGTGGATCGGACGAAGTGTTGAAAAGGATGAAGCGAGGTTACACGGTCGCAGATTACATGGAAATGATGCAGCGGATCCGTGAAATTCTGCCGAATGCCTCTATCTCGAGCGACTTCATCGTAGGTTTTTGCGGTGAGACTGATGAAGATTTCGAAAAAACAGTAGCGCTGGTTAAGGAATGCCGCTTCAAGAATAGCTTCATTTTCCAGTACAGCGTTCGACCTGGTACCAAGGCAGCGGATCTGTTGCCCGATGACGTCCCTGCAGACGTCAAGCAGTGGCGTAACAACGAATTGTTACGAGTACAAAATGAGATAAGCGCTGAAGACAACCTCCGATTCCTCGGTAGCCGTGTGACCGTTCTGGCGGAAGGTCCAAGCAAAGTTTCTATAAAACGTGGAGAGACGGGGCCGTTGCGGCAGATGACCGGCCGAACCATGTGCGATCGTATCGTGGTTTGGGATGGTCATGAGCGACAGGCAGGTGAGACTCTTAATGTACTTATACATGATGTGAGCGCTACGACTTTATTCGGTTCCGTGGAAACTCACGAAGTCCCAGGGTCCGTTTATCTTCCAACATTTGCAATGCAATCCTGACCCAATGATTCTGAGTCTGTCTGAGGCTCTAGATAAATCTATTGAAGCGGTCAAATGGCCAGCGGCGGTACTCAGTGTGCTCAGTCTGCCGGTGTCTTGCTATGGCTTCGTTCAGGTTCTGGGGCGTTGCGTGACGCAGCCTGTGGATTTGTGGCCGGTTGCCTTAGGCGCGATTGCTTGCATGTTAGCTTGGAAGAGGTTTCGTTGGTTTGCCCAAGCCGCCAGACGCCTGATTGTTTGGGAGCATGAATTCACTCACGCTATTTTTGCCTGGCTAACGGGGCACAAGATTTTGCGTCAGGAGTGGAACTTGAAAGAAGGTGGACGCATCGAGTTTGTCGGGTCCGGCAACTGGTTGATTACCGTTGCTCCTTACTTTTTTCCCACCTCTGCATTTCTACTTTTGTTTCCCGCTCTATTAATGCCATTTAATTTTTTGCCTTGGCACCAATTGGCATTGGGCGTGGCCTTAGGTTTTCATTTGGTCTCAACTTGGATTGAAACCCATCGAGATCAATCGGATTTGAAAAAGATTGGCTGGTTGTTTTCCTGGCTCTTCTTACCAACAGCCAATGTCATTTCCGTTTCGCTGTTACTCGCATATGCCGAAGATGGCTTTGATGGAATGGGACAATATTTCGTCGATGGCTGGGAATGGTTGAAGTGGCTACAGGCTACTTACTGGCCACAACAAGCTTGGCTTCCTGGAAAGCCTTAAGAACTTTTGTCAGGGCCGGATCGAGGGCCTGAACGTCCAGCCTTGGATCACTTGCTAAACTGCCAATGACCTGTTCGAGTTGTTCCAGCACAGAGAGAGAAATATCGACGAACAGGATTTTGCGGTTTCCCAAAATTACTCTTCCCGCAGAAATACCTCCAAGCCATTCGCGTCGAATCGTATACCCATGCTCGCGAGCGGTCGTTAATGCTAGTTGCAGCAGATCGAGACTGTGCATGCGGGCTATCCTATTTTCAAAACTCTCTAAGTACCTCAGTTTCGCTCGTCGGATCATCACAATTTGCTTGAGGAACGACAAGAGCAAGATTCCTAGTTGGCACTGCAGAAGTCGTCTCGAGAAGGACGATAGGTCATGATGAGGAAACGAACTTAAACCCTTGAGCATTCTGGTGATAAGTTGGGTTGCTCAGGTGGATTAGGTGATGTGCTGGGCAGCTTGGTAGTCTGCTTCAGATCGGTGCTATGCGGTGCGTGGGTAGAGTAGGTGGTTTGATGTCGGCAGTTGATGCAACCCGAGAGGAATTGTTGGCTGAAAATGCGGCTTTGATCGCCAAGATCGAGCAGTTGCAAAGGATGGCAATTCTTGGTGAGTTGACTTCCACCACGACTCACGAATTCAATAATTTGCTCACCACCATTCTTAATTACGCGAAGTTAGGCCTGAGGTATCGCGACGAACCGAGTCGTGATAAAGCTTTTCAACGCATACTCGATGCTTCCAATCGGGCAGCCAAATTGACGGGTACGATACTAGCGATGGCGCGAAATCGTTCAGGCCAAATGGAACCGACGGAACTGAAGCAAGTTATTGACGATACGTTATTGTTAATGGAAAAGGAATTACAGAAGTATCGTATCGCCGTTGAAAAGCGGATTGATAACGTACCTGCGATTATGGCGATCGGCAATCAATTGCAGCGGGTGCTGATCAATATGTTGGTCAATGCACGCCAAGCCATGCCTAACGGTGGAACGGTCTATCTGCAATTGCATTATGACCAGGACAATCGATCTGTTGTCCTGACCATTCGTGATACGGGGCAGGGGATTGCGGCGGAGAATCTGCCAAAAATTTTTGAGCCTTTCTTTAGTACGAAATCTGGCCCTGACGCTACAGGAAAAGGTGGTACCGGCTTGGGGCTCTCTGCCTGTCGAGAAATAATTGAGGCTCACTCGGGGCGCATTCGTGTCGAGAGCGCTGTGGGACGTGGCACCCAATTCATCATGAGATTTCCAAGTCTGCAAGCCGAAAACGCTGCCTGAATTGGCTGCAAGCAACCGTGAGATGTTACAGTCGAATATAAATTTTTTGGCGGTACATCCATAGCAATATCAGCCACATGATTGCCAGGGTGGCCGAACCTAAGAGAAGTTGCTGGAAGTTCTCACCGAGCACCAAAAATGGTGTCGTGCCAAAATGACGGGTAAGGTTTTCGCTTATCCATTCGGCAATTGTCTCTGCCATGACATAACTAGCAATCGAATTGGCTCCTATAACGAGCAGAGGAAAGACAGCTTTCTTCACTCCGATAATGTCCACCAAATAATAGGCGATGCCGAGGAACGCAAAGCAAAAGCCACCGCTCCAGAGTGTCCAAGTTGGTGTCCAAATTCGTTTCACAATCGGACATAGGTGTAGCTCGGAAACACCCCAGGCCAGCAAGCAGCAGAGAACCGCAGATAGGGCCAAACAAAGAAGCTTTCTGGTCTCTTTAAGATTGCTGTTGGAAAGCCAGCGGCCTGCAACCAACCCCAGCAACATTGTTGCGAGTGTGGGTAGAAAACTAAGGGTTGCGTAACCGCCTCGATTGAATTCGAAGGGCTTTTCTCGAGGGAAGATATTCAGCCACCAGCGATCAAAGGCCCACGCAGGGTTGGTATTCTTGTTCCAGTGCGCTTCGAAACCTTCTAGCCGATGTGGCCAGTCGGCAAGCACGCCAACTGTAGTAGTGTCAAAACTTGGTTCTGGTAATGGATAAACGGCGAATAGGCCCCAGTATCCAACCAATAGCAAAGCCATGGCGATCCAAGTGACAACAGGTCGTGCAAGAGCGATTAACACCAACGGAAAATAGCCCAGCCCGATTTGAGTCAACGTATCTTCGAAGGTAAAATTTGTTTGGGAGCTGTGAAGGCTGCGTAGGAATATTCCGAGGCCGATAAGGAGTACGCTCCGCCAAGCAGCATGAAGCAGGATTTGAGTTTTTGATTGAGTAAGCGAACGTTTGAGGAGCGAGAAAGCTAAAGATACGCCCACTAAAAAAGAAAAGCTGGGTTGAATTAAATCGTGGAGCGAGCAACCGATCCATTCCACATGAGTGGTGTGGAAATTTAACCACTGCAGGATTGAATTTTCGGGAAACTTGTCAGCTATTCGGCTGATGCGCAGTATCTCAGCCATCATTAAAAACATTACCAGACCGCGGTATGCATCAATAGAGAGCAATCGACTCGATGGATTGTGAGTGGTAGGTGTGGGGGAAGTTGGGTGATTGGAAGTGAGAGTATCTGCGGCGGAACTCATAGTTTTCGTACTTCATTTGAGCAACAGGTGTCGAATCACTTGGCGGTCAGGAATAGGGAAGTAAACCCGACTGCTCGAACAGCATCATAAACCGCAATCACTTCGTTGGTTGGAAGGTCATTAGCCGGATCGATTATAACAGGGACATCATTGCGGATCTTTATGATTTGGCTCAATTGGGCGACCAGTTGACGGAGATCTGTCTGCGGTGAATCATTCAAAACGATACGAAGTTGACCGCTTCCATTGTTTTCTAAGCGAACAATGATCTCATCCACCTCCTTGACGGGTAATGTCTCTGTTTGAGTGGTAGCAGTTCCGGAGACGGCCTGTGGAGCTTCCGAGACACCCGAGGGTAAGATTTGCTCTACTCGATCGAAGCTGGCGGTTGCCAGAAAGAAAATGAGAAGCAAAAAAACAACATCGATCATCGGCGTCATCATAATATCTGGCCGTTGAGATTTGTTAGAATGATAGATCGATTTCATATTTGCTGCTCAGGGGTTCGATTCATAGACGCCGAAGACGATGTCGCCGATGTTTTCTTCAGCTAAGAGCTTTAAGGCTTCTGAAAGCTTCTGATAAGGTTGTGATTGATCGATACGAATTTTTACTCGAAGAATGCCATTTTCTTTCTGGTATCTCTCACGAATCAGTTCTCGAAAACGCTCACGCGACAGCCATTGGCCGCTCACGGACCAAGTGCCATCGGCCAGAATGTTTAACGTTACCATAGGCCTATCGGATAAATTGTCTTGGCCCGTTTTAGCTAAGGGTAAATCGAGTTTCACATTGGCTTCTTGCTTGGCGAGATGGCTGGAAACCAAAAAGAAAATGATTAGCAAGAAGACGACATCGATCATGGGGGTCATGTTTATCGATACATCGCCTTGCGATCTGTTAATAGGTGCTCTCATGAACTGACTCCTAGTCGCCTTAGGGTTTCGGCGGAGGTATTGGGGTGCTGGGGGTAGACACAGCACGGAAGGGAGCAGCAGAGCGACGTCGGAGCGGAGAGAATATTTGTTGTGTCAGGTAAGCGCATTCCGCAATGATTTGGTCGATTCGATTGCGAAAGACAGCGAATGCGCCCAGAGCTGGAATGGCAATGAGCAAGCCTGCGACCGTGGTTACCAAAGCAGAATAAATACCTTCGGCCAAGTCCGCAGCTCCGGCAGTCCCTTGGGAAACGGCCACTTCGCGGAAGGCAAAAATCATACCGGTAACAGTTCCTAGCAAGCCAACCATCGGTGCGATGTTGCCAATAACCGAGAGATACTCGATCTTTCGATAAAGCCTGGCAGCTTGCTCAGCAAGCGCATCCTCGAGAGCTTTTTCAATTCCAGGCCAACCGAGATCAACTTCTGCTAAGCCGTTGATCAGGATGAACGAAAACGGGCTTGGTTGCGTACGGCAGAGTTGCTCGGCTTCCTTAATTTTACCAGCCGCAATTAATTGTCGCACTTGTTCGGCCAGGGTGTCTGGGATGATTTCACTTTTTCGCAAGTTCATCAGTTGTTCAAAGACTAGATAGGCTGTCAACATCGATAGCAGTATCAGGCCAATCATAATGCTGATACCTACAATGCCGCCGCTGAACACGATTTCAAAGAAGCCACCCGTTGCTGCATTATCGGGTGTTGCTGCTTCAGGCGATACTTGAGCAAACCATGGCATCATGCTGATTTATCCTCTAGTCACTATGACTTCAAAATAATTTGCTGCAGAAGTAGTCCAACTCTGCTTACGGTGAAATTACTGCTTTTCTTTAGGTGCCAACCATTTCTGAAAACGGATCATATCCGCTTTGTTGCCAGACTTCGTGAGCAATTCTTCAGCTGTATTTTGAGCCGTTGTTAGACGGTCAACGCGGTCGCGATGAAGAGTTGCAATCCGTAAATACTCAAAGGCAGCTAAGGAATCTTGCTGAGCAGAACGCCAGCGATCTGCGATTAGCTCAGTAGGCCCAATCTGCAAAGGCAAAAGCAGTGAGTCCCGCCTGTTTTGCCACTCGATTAGCTGTGATGCATTGGCAGGAGAGATGGGAATTATCCTCCAGAGTTGGCAGGTAGCCAAATCGGAGATCGATGTATTGGTAGAGCGTCCAAGTTTCTCCAGTACTTCACGGGCAGACTCTCGTTTAGGACCGCTAAGTAACCAGCGAGCTCCGAGCAATTGGGCTGCTTCACGAGAGTCACTCAACCACTCCTCCGCTGTGCTTTCCATCTGCGGGCTAGAAGTAGGATTGGACCAATTCAAAGGTGCTACTGCGTAAAGAAATGGAGGCGATGAGTTATCGCACAGAGAGATAAACAACTTGCCAGCTGGTACACGATTGCCAATCGCGTCTGCGGCTACGATCAGTTCCGCCAACAGCAGGCGCTGTTGCCAAGGGGGAAGATTACTCTGAATAATAGCCGGCGCAATCTTGCCAAGTTCCGCGAATTTACCCTGCCTGAAAAGGCTATCCATATTTGCAGCTTCTGAAGAAGCCCAGTTAGGCTGTACTGCCACAATGCGATTGAGCTCGAGCGTTTTCAGGTTGCCGTTGGAATCTCGTATTTGGCAGGATTCAGCATCTAAACGCGCGATATTACCTTTTACGCTATAACCAGACCAGTTTTCCCAATTCTCAGTGGTGTTGGTTTTAGCTGGTCCAAACCAGATTTGGTC
>JAUMAI010000554.1:10441-14551 GCA_032116775.1 Pirellula sp.
TAGGCACTGTGCAAATAATGGTAGTCATTAAACCATAATACACATCGCCTTGTGTGAATTTGGGAAAGGCTTTTTTATTGTCTTTAAATGTCAGGTAGGCTTTTCTAAATTCTAATGCGGCATCGAGGTTCTTATCAAAACGAATTGACGTCATGGAGTGTTGCTTTCATCCAATTGCTGCACGTCAATGTAACGATATTGTCCACTAGTTTCTGTCGCTAATTCCTTAATCCAACCACCATCACCGCTGGCAGGACCGGCGCCAAATTCAATGCAGTGGATCGTTGTACCATTGCGTACGGCGCGATCGGATATTTGTTGTAGCTGACTCGCTTTCATCGGAGGGTCAGCGGCATCGGTCAGGAAGAAGATAACATCGGGGCCCATGCTGAGAGCCATTCGTATCGCATTTGCATGCTCGGTACCTCCAGTTGCAAACATAGAGCGTACAAAGGCTGTTGCATCCTGTTTGCTGGTGGCATCACCATACAGCATCTTGGGTGTATTGCCGACGGTGCCCCGAAAATAAGTTGGCGAGTCATTGTAGAAAACAATTTGAAATTGATGGACTTGCTCCAACGACTTTAGGCTATTTATCAGTTCTCGTTTCGCCGTTGATAGTGGCTTACCTCCGTAACCATTCATGCTATCCGAGCGATCGAAAACATAAACAAATCGAGTACCGCTTCCAGTGACACCAAATACCGTTGTTGTTGCTTTAGGGATGTTGTTCGAACTTCCAATATCGACATCGCTCTCTCCGAGACCTAGGGTTCCTGTTTTGTCATTTAGGTCACCCGTCGATTCACCTGGCATGGCCTCCAAGCCGCTCAACAGGTTTCCCACGTCCAAAGGTGATTCGGCTTGAGTACCTCCAGTCACATCTGCGTTAGAAGCACTTTCTCCGGCGGATGAGCTCGATGGTTCGGTGGCTTCTACCAAAAAGTAGTCCCGGCCCGCTGTGCTTGAGGTGGCAACTGCGATTCCGACAGGTCGCTCGCCATTATCTCCTGTTCCACGTTGTATCGGTTGCCAAAACCAAGCTAGCAGCAGGAGCACGGAGAGGTGGAAGAAAAGTGACATCGCACCGGCAGGCAATTGGCGTCGATTCGAAAAATCTGAGAATGACTCCCGCCAATTGCGTTTGTTGAGACGCATGGAGTTGGAATTCGGCTCGGGGGTGCTGCTCATATAAAGTCTCCAAGCCATTGTCTCAAGCAAGGCTGGTTGTACGGAATCCACAAGCTAAAGCTTTCATTTGCATCCCCTATCACTCTTAACCTGTTGGAAACTACGTCCGCTGGCGACTGTGAGTCGCTAGAATCGGGCCGAGCCAAGAATGCCTATAACGAGCTTGCTGACGATAGGCTCCGCTCACCTCAATCGCCGGTACTATGGTAATTCCACCGGAGTAAGTCTTATCAATTTACGCCTTAGCTGTGCTGGTGACTATCAAGCTTAGGACAATTCCACGCAATACTTTGGGTAATCCGCTCGAATGCACGGGAAATACGCAGGTTGACGGAATCAGGATAGGTTGATTGCGGGAGTTAGGAAAATGTTTACTTTGGTAGCGCTAAAGCGGACGTTTCCTGGTTTACGAATTGCTCGGATTGCTTAACAATAGGGTGTTTAGAGAGTTGTCTTTGCTTGCCGGAGTTTGCCGTGGAAGTTATTACCTACCCGCACCCAACGTTGCGGTATGTTTCTAAACCGATTCAGCGAGTGGATCGTGAGTTGCGCGATGTCATCGCCGAGATGTTTCGGCTGATGTACGAGCACAAAGGGGTTGGCTTGGCCGCTAATCAGATCGGTGTTCCTTTGCGACTTTTTGTGATGAACGAGACAGGCAAGCAAGGGCAGGGGCAGGAGTTGGTCTTTCTCAATCCTGTGGTGACCAAGCCGCGGGGAAATGAAGAAATGGAAGAGGGTTGTCTCAGTCTGCCGGGCGTTAATGCTAATGTGGTTCGGCCCAAGACCATTTCCTTTAACGCTTACACTATGACGGGTGAGGAAGTGCGCGGGGATATTGGTGGTTATATGGCACGAATCATCCAGCATGAAGTAGATCACTTAGATGGCGTTTTGTTTATCGACAGGCTGACGGATTCGGCGCGCAAGTCGATCGATAACGAGCTCTTCATACTGGAGACAGAATACGAAAGTCGCCAACGAACCGGCTCGCTAAAAGGCAATCAAGAATTGCTTGATGAGTCACTGAAATGGGAAGCTAAATACTGCTAGTGGGCTGTATTTCGAATCAACTCTTCCATGGTAAGGCTGGATCAAAAATGGATGCCGGTAAATCGCTACGAATTGTGTTGATGGGGACTGGACCTTTTGCTGTTCCGAGTTTTCAGCGACTTTTGGAAAGTGATGACGAAGTTATTTTGGTCGTTACTCGGCCAGTGCCACCTGCAGTAGGAAAAACAAAGCAGCCCATTAATCCGGTATTGGATTTGGCTTCGGAATATGAAATTCCCGTTTGCTCACCAGCGGATATCAATAGCAGTAACAGCCTTGAAATGCTGAGTGAATTGAAGCCTGACTTATTAGTCGTTTGTGACTATGGGCAGATATTGTCCAATTCAACACTCGCGACGGCCAAACTCGGGGGAATCAATTTGCACGGATCGCTGCTGCCTCGACATCGAGGGGCTGCTCCCATTCAATGGGCCATATTGGCAGGTGACCGACGCACGGGAGTCAGTGTCATTCACATGACTCCGAAATTGGATGGTGGGCCCATCATCAGTGAACGCGTTACTGAGATCGGTGCGCAGGAGACGGCTGGCGAATTAGAGCAGCGTTTATGCGAATTGGGCGTCGATGCGGTCGTCGATGCGATTGAGCAGCTGCGTTTCTGGAATGGTTCGTCCGTTCTTGGATATCCCCAGGATCCAAAACTGGTCACTAAAGCTCCACGTCTTAAACGTTCGGATGGGCAACTAAATTGGGCGGCCGATGCCGATTATTTAGCCCGCCAAGTGAGGGCGTTGCAGCCTTGGCCCGGTTCTTTCTCAGAATTGACGGCCGACGATCCGAGAAAAGCGATTCGGTTGATCGTGCGTAAGGTGACAGCAGTCAAGATGAATGAGAAGCCCAGTGCGACCCCAGGTATGATCGTGCAAGTTGAGCCCGAGTTTTTAGTCGCCTGCGGTCTAGGGTATTTGAACTTGCAGGTGGTACAACCATCCGGCAAGCGGGAAATGGGGGCCGCGGAATTTCTGCGGGGGCATCGACTGCAGCCCGGTAATCAATTTGCCATGCCCCAGATCCAAGTCTCTGATTCAACCTAAGGTTTGGCCTGCACCTGGCTCAATTGTTTACACCGCTCAATCGTTGGCGCCATGTCTGCAGACCAATAAAACGTACTGACTCGCGACGGAGACTGCGCGAGTCAGTTGGCCCGTTGCAAATTTCTACTGAGGTACGGCTACCGTGCAGGCGAAATCAAGTCTAGCCGCAAGCTTGCCATCGACCGTTACTTTGCCTGTTAGAAAGTAGGCAGATCCCACGACCTCTGTCAGAGTCACATCCATTTGGATAGTGTCGCCGGGACGAACCATTTTCTTGAACTTCACACCATCCAAGCGGGTTGCAACAGGAACAGAACCGTCACGCGGCGTGAAGCGACTTAGGAGAATAGCGCCAGCCTGCAAGCAGCATTCGCACAGAATGACTCCGGGGACTAACGGATAATTTGGAAAGTGCCCCTGAGTAAAGTATTCTGTTTCGCTGAAGGTCTTGCGACACAAAATTCGGTTTTCTGTCGACTCCAATATTTCGTCGACCAAGAGCATTGGTGGGCGATGTGGGATAGCGTTTAAAATATCGGCTTGCGACATGGATATTTGCTTTCCAGATGAAGTATTGATTTTTGAAGTAGTTGGTTTGAATTAGCCGCTAACGACTTTGTTAATAATGTCTCGATCAAAATAATTGATGGCCATGCCCGCATCGACCACAATCGATTGAGCTGTAATCCCGGACGAGCGAGGGCTTAACAGAAAGAGTCCGGTGTTGGCAACCTCTTCCGTGGTAACGCAGCGTTTGCGGGGGATAACCTGTTCCGCAAAAAGGTAAGCATCGACATAGCCAGGAATCCCG
>JAUMAI010000554.1:14561-15958 GCA_032116775.1 Pirellula sp.
GCAGTCCAGCGGCCACCGAATTGAAGCGGACCTCACTGAATCGCGAGAACGATTTGGTCAAAAAGGCCAAGGAAGATTGTAAGGCGGCTTTCACCGGCGCCATGAACCCATAGCTTTCACTTGCCATGGTAGTTGTTGAAATACCAATGGTAACTACTGAGGCTTGTCGGTCCAGCATCGGAGCAAGAGCGTTCGAAAGAGCGATCAGCGAAAAGCAAGATATGTTGGTCGATTGCAAAAACTGCTCGAGGGTGGTTTCGTGAAAAGGTCTAATTCCTTCAGGATAGTTGGCGAAGGCGATCGAATGAACCAATCCATGAAAATGGTGGTGGCCATCTCCCTTAAGTTGCTCTGCTAGGGCGCTTATTTGTTCCGGGAATTCAACATCGCAAACGTAAACTGGGGCATCACCCAAGAGTTTGGCGACCTGAGACCGACGGTTTTCGGAACGAACGGTGTAGATGACCTCGGCACCGTTGGCTTTTAGACCTTGGGCAATATGCCAAGCAACACTTTTCTTGTTGGCAACTCCGGCTACCAAAAACTTCTTGCCATCGATCTGTAAAAAGTTCATCTCTGTCAATTACTCCCAGGCAGCCAGTGGCTCTCTTGGTTCACGAGTGATTATTCCGTCGCGTCAATTCCGGGTTCCCGCTCGCTGGTCCTACTTCGCAGCCGGGTAACTCCTACAGCGGTTGAGTCAGCCAGTCCAAGAAGCCGTTTCGGGGGCTGTTTGACTCGCTAAGTGTGTTGAGTGTAGCAAGTCGTTCTGAATCGTAAGAGGTAGGTGTGAAAACTAACTGTCTAATTGGGCTGTGTCGATTGCGGGTTTTGATAGTGTTTTCCGGAGCTTCTTGTTTCTGGCGGGTATGCGGTTGCCATCGAAAAACAAGCAACAAAGGTTGAGAAAAATTGGGAGAAATGCAGTGAGACGATAAGATAAGAGGAGAGTGGGCAAGCGGACGATTCACCGGCGATGATCTACCTGCAAGTGGACATCGCATTACGCCCCCCATTGCGATGTAGCTTCGCACAGCGGTGGATGCGTCCCAGGGTCTCTCAATGCCGTGGAGAAATATCTCATGCGACTGGTGGTCTTTTGTTTATTAGTTGCGCTGTCCAGCGTAACGCCGCTCTCTGCTCAATCTTGGGCGAAAGCTCTTTTCCCAACGACATCTCATGATTTCGGGACCGTGGCGCGAGCAGCTAAGACAGAATTTCGGTTTCCGCTTCAGAACACGCTGAATCAGGATATTCACATCGCATCGGTGCGAGCCAGTTGCGGGTGTACAACACCGATTGTGGAAACTGAGAATATCAAAGCGGGTGAGACAGGTTACATCACCGCTCGATTTAACACGGGTACATTTTTTGGCCAACGCGGAGCAACTCTGACA
>JAUMAI010000555.1:0-3269 GCA_032116775.1 Pirellula sp.
TCCCTAGAGTTTTACTATTTATCCCGTATTTTCTCCTCTAACAGTTCTAGCTGTGGTCAACGGCGCATGGTGTGCGGATTGTGTTGCCAAACTGCCCCAACTTTTTGGAATCCAAATCGCAAATAATTTGTGAAATCCGCGAGGCGTAACTAGACTGAACTTCCACGCGTGCTGCTGACACGCGGAAAAAATAGTCAGTATTTGCACCTCGACGACTGATTTTTCTGGGACGCTTTCGTGGAAAATCGAACTGCCAAAATTCCGCTGCTATTAAAAGCCTACCAAGACTATTTGGAGTCTTCAGATACTGCGCAGTTCGTATCGCGAGTTGGCAGACATTACACCACCGCAACCCTGATTGTAATACTCGACCGCTTTGATGTCTTATATCAGCGAGCAGCAGCTTTAGCACTCGGCTTTCTAGGCGATTCGAGTTGCCAGGAAAGCTTAGGTATGGCACTTGCGAGTGACGATCGCCGACTCCGCTTAGTGGCAGATGACTCCTTAAGAGCTATTTGGTTGCGTGATGCGGCTGAAGAGCAGAGGGGCTTACTTGATCGCATCATCCGGCTCAACGAATGCGACCTATTCGAAGAATCAGTCGCCCTCTGCGACCAACTGATTGAGAAATCCCCCCGCTACATAGAGGCCTTCAATCAACGTGCTCTCGCTCTGTTTCACCTCCGAGACTACGATCGGTCCATAGACGACTGCCGTCGAGTTCTTAAATTGTCGCGTCATCATTACGGCGCTTGGATCGGTTTAGGGCACTGCCTGCTCGAAATCGGTGATGTCTGGGGTGCCTTGGATTCATTCCGCAAAGCGATCTCGATTTATCCCGATCTTGAGCCTGTGCGTATGCAGATCCGAAATCTGGAAAGAAGCTTGCAAGAATAGCCGCCCCGCAGCTTGCTAGCATTTCCCGCGGGCCACTCTGCTGTTGGCTCGCAGGCTATTTTTGCGTATTATCTCGCATCAGTTATACGCAATACGATCAAAGTTGTTTCGGGTTAAAAAACCTACAGCTTTGGGTATTTGCCTCACCTCAGGGAAGGAGCGTCGAGAATGCGGCCAAAGGAGAATGGCAACCTCACGAACAGTGTGACGGCCAACGTCGAGGATAGCACTGCGGAATCGGGAAGCCCACGCATATTTTTCTCTGTGGGAGAGCCTAGCGGGGACTTGCACGCTTCGAAACTGATTCGTTTGCTAAAGCGTCAACTTCCGAATCATCAGGTCGAGGGACTCGGTGGCCCCTTGATGCGTGAGGCTGGTTGTCGTTTGCACTACGAATTGACCAATCTTGCTGTGGTCGGGATCATGGAGGTGGTACCCAAATTACGTGAATTTTTCCGGGTGGCTGACCTAGCAGAAGCTGAGTTTCGCAAAGGGAATGTTCGGGCTGTTGTGCTGGTCGATTTCCCTGGGTTCAATTGGCATATTGCTAAACGTGCCAAGAAGTACGGCATCCCTGTATTGTATTATTTGCCACCACAGTTGTGGGCTTGGGCTGGATGGCGTGTTCGCAAGATGCGACGTTGGGTCGATCATGTTTTGTGCAACCTACCGTTCGAACAAGAATGGTATGAGAAACGTGGCGTGAATGTCCATGACGTTGGCCATCCCTTTTTCGATGAGGTTGCACAACGAGTTCTAGACGAACGGTTTCTGCAACGTTATCCACGAAGCGGTGAATTGCGAGTGGCAATTCTACCCGGTTCGCGAGGGCATGAAGTATCTCGTAATTGGCCAGTCCAATTAGAACTGATACGACGTTTGCATCGTGATTTTCCCCAATGCCGCTTCTTGGTAGCGGGCTATAAATCCCAACAAGTCACCTGGTGTCGTGGGCAACTAACCGAATCGGATGCGAAATTACCGATCGATTTCTGCGTCGGGAAGACAAGTGAGATTCTTACCATTGCAGATTTGACCGTAATGGTTTCGGGATCTGTCAGTTTAGAAGTGATGGCTCGTAAAGTTCCGGCTGTGGTGATGTATCGTCCCACATGGTTAACGCTATGGCTTGGTAAGTCCTTAGCAACCTGCAAATACATTTCGTTGCCGAATTTAATCGCAGGTCGTGAAATTATGAAAGAGTTTATTTCAGCAGGAAGCGTACAAGCTGCAGTGGAACCGATTTATCGGGAAACCCATCGCTTGATCGCTGATCGTGAGCTACGAAGTCGAAAACAAAATGAACTGCGCGAATTGACCGAGCTATATTCTCAAACTGGTGCTACCGCTAAAGCAGCCAACTTGATTGCCTCCATCATACGCCAGGAGGGGCAGAGCCAGCATTTTCATCAAGAGGCAGCCTAAGTTCGGTTTCGGCTTGAGGGTGGAAGTCATGAATGGAACAGTTGTTGGGCGATTGGCTCCATCTCCGACCGGCGCGCAACATCTCGGCAATGCCAGAACCTTTCTGATTGCATGGTTAGCTGCGAGAAGCCTGCATGGCAAACTCATATTGCGAATTGAAGACATCGATTCACCCCGAATAAAGCCATGGGCCGTAAGTCAAGCTATCGAAGATTTGCACTGGCTTGGCTTAGATTGGGATGAGGGCCCCAACAGTGATGATGTACAAGCGCCTGGTCCACATGCTCCCTATGTCCAAACATTGCGACTGGAGCGATATCGCGAGGGGCTAAAGCTCTTGGCGGCCGCCAATCAGATTTATCCTTGTACTTGTTCGCGCGGCGACATAGAGCAAGCGGCTAGCGCACCGCAATCAATGGGACAGGGGGAAGGGCTGGAAGGTCCGGTCTATCCTGGAACATGCGCTACTCGTAATGCCAGTGATGTTGAACAACTAAATGCGGAAAATTACGCTTGGCGTTTTCGCTGCTATCGCGGCGAACGACACTGGCGCGATCACTTTTGCGGACCACAGACGCTCGACGTTGCCAAGCAGCTTGGCGATTTCGTTGTGGGAAAAAAGGATGGCTGGCCAGCCTACCAACTCGCCGTTGTCATGGATGACCATGACATGGGAGTCACCATGGTGGTACGTGGCGACGATCTAATCCCTAGTACTTATCGGCAACAGATGCTCTATGAATTCTTTGGCTGGAGGCCGCCACAATTTTGGCATGTTCCACTTGTCGTTGGTAGCGACGGAAAGCGATTGGCAAAACGCCATGGGGATACGAGATTATCCACCTATCGCGAGCGTGGAGTGTCACCACAAGATATTATCGGATGGCTGGCATTATCGTGTGGCTGGATTGAGAAATTTCGTCCCTGTTCACCTCAAGAACTCTTAC
>JAUMAI010000556.1:0-5309 GCA_032116775.1 Pirellula sp.
CGTCGATTCGCTTACGGACCTTTGCATCAAAGTCATCGGCATCTTCATCCTCGCCCGCTGCGATAAGCGCTTCCTCGACTCGCCCAATCCAACGGTCAAGAATATCCCCCATTGCACCGCGAGGGCACGAAGCAGTTCCCAGTTCAATCATTACCTTTCGATAAACATCGTCGAAACGGTGAAAGCGAAGATCGTTGTCCGAGACTACGACAAAGCTTGTTGCGAAATTGCGTTCATGAGCATCTAGCAGGGCAAGTCTCGCCATGAATGTCTTACCGCAACCATAGCCGCCTCGCAGGAATTTGATCGTCCCCTCACCACTCGCAGCGAGTTCCAACTGACGATGTAACTCGCCGCGAACCTTTTCGATTCCAACTGAAAAGGCATCTATGCCTCGTTCTGGAACCAGTCCTTTGCGGAGTGATTCGAAGACGTGCTGTAAGTCCCTATTTGTCATTGCTGACATTGATTATTCCGTCCTTTAACGTTTTCACGGGCTGGAAGCCCATGTTACTGATTGATCGTGTAGTCCGCGTCATTTTCCTTCACGTATCGCTTTACCCCGTTGATGACGTCGATCCTAATTTCAAAGGGCGCTTTTGCCGATAGCGTTTCGAACTGAGTCGCAAATCGGCGTAGTTTGCGGCTGTCTCCCAAGATGTTTGTTGCTTCGGATTCCGTTACCGTCCCGTGGGTTGCTAGGTGACTAAAAAACTGTCGAATTCCCCCTTCAGGAAACTCATTTAGCCACGCACCGTCGCCGGGAACTGCGACTTGTGTCGAAGCAGTAGCCTTGCGTGTAACCTCAATCGCAAATCGGTTTTCAATCGGCAATGGTGTCACTTCTGCATCGGCACCTGGATGAAATAGCTCGACTTGCACGCGCTGGTCGGCATCACCACGCAGCTTAAAAAAGAGTTCGAATGGTTCATTGATGGTTACGATCATTGACCCTCCATTTAGTCTCGCACTCCGACGCACTTGGCAGAGTTCGACGCTAACTTTCTCTGATTCTGGTACACGCAAAGACAGTTCGACTTCAGTTCTGCTCCCGAAATCAAGTGACCGCTGGTCAGATGCCACTGTAAGTGTTGCTTCTATGCAGTGCATTCCTGCAATGGCTTCCAGTGCTCGGCCCGTCAGTTTGTACTTTGTCGTACCTCCACCGGCGTCTTGTTTGTGATTCAGGGTAAGTACTGGAATGACTCTCTCCTGAAGCGAATTTCCGCCATGCACGAAACTTCGTGAACGGTTGCCTGTATCAAAGGCGGCGGTCGATTCTGGAAACATCAAGAAGTCATAAGTGTTTTCATAGCCAAGATCGGTAAGTGCAACTCTCACTTCGCCCGCATGATCAGCAGCAACGGACGTGACTACGTGGCGACGGTCCGGGTCAATTTTTCTGCCGTGACTCTGTACATCATCAATGCCTTCCCGCAACAAGAATCCGTGGTCCGCTGTGAAGACGAACTGCTTTACTCCCGCGTCCCTCAATAGTCTCCAAGCGGCTCGAATATTCTTGAGGACTGAATCAAAAACGACCGGGCCAAAGTCTGCTTCGCCGGCAGCGTCGATCTCCTTGCTATGAACAATTACCAATTTTGCCTTAGCGATCGATCGCTTTAGGCTGATCGCATCACGATTGATGACTTCTTGAAGTGGTAGCAATGGACACGTCTTACCTCCCACGCGATCATGCATGGCTCGCTGCCGAGTCGGTGGATCGGAGACCCGATACTCGCCCGTCGAAAAACCCTTGAAGCTACCATTTTGTATACTCGCGTTTAGCTTTCCGCCCCTGCTAACGGGAGCCAGCACATTCATTCCAACGGGAGTAATTGTGGGTAATTCCGCTAGACGTGCATCCAAACGGCAGTAGGTCGCTTTTTCCTCGGAGAGGTTTTGGAACAACTCTTGCGCCATCTCAAAACGCAAAGCGTCAACAACGAACAAAGCCGTGATGACATGCTCACTCATGAGAGGAGCGACAACCTGCTCAAAAAGATTTCGTTGCTGCACTTCAGCCAGCGGTAAAAAACCCTGGTTTCGGCACAGAGCATTGAAATCCCTGGCCCAATGATCAGCCCATTCTCGCCAGACGATTCGCATTGAATCCAAACACGCCCGGACGTGTTCATATTCTGGCAAACGAGTATCGAGCAGCGCTTTGCGACTTTGTTCCAGGTGGCGGTGAGCTCGATCTGCAGCGGCTCCATGCTTTTCATAACGATGAACAGCTGCATTGTGATCGCTAACTGGTCCAAGCGAAGGACCGGCCTCCACAACGCGTAGCCCAAGTCTTGCTGCGTCGGCAATGAGCTGCCACACACTCTTTCGTTCTGGTTCTCGACGGAGCCAAAAGGATTCTCCCTCGATTCGAAGTCTCGCCCAACTGTCGGCGGACGCCCAGTCGTGATTATCTAGTGCTTTTAATGCTCCGGAAAGGATCTCTTCCTCTTCAAACCGGAACGTGTCGATCTTGCCTAAATCCTCGGGGCGAGCACTTAGGGTTTCTTCGACCAGAGCTGCCTCAGTTTCGTCGGCTGTTCGTGTATAAAAGTCAGTATGTCTGCTGCGGAGATGATCTGCCAACGCTCGGCAGGAATCAATCAATGGTCGAGCCAATCCTGCAGCTACCTGCAACTTGGAATCGACAGGAGCGCGGTGAAGATCGTCAACATACTCTACACATAGAGCCCAACTGGCAACAACAAAGGCGATGTCATCTGGTTGCAAACCTAGGTTGGAAGCGTCTGCCACGGTTACCACTTCTCGCCATTGCGATGGCAATCCAATGGCTGCACCAAATCTCTCCCAGACCGCATTCGTGTCTTCACTCGAAGCAATCAATGAAGAGATTGGGCCTGCCGGCTTGCTCAACAGGTCATCGACGAGCGACTCGATCGAGACCAGCCGTAGTTTGCCAGCAATCGTGCTGCCAGAATTGCCTAGCATCGATGCGAGCCACGTATCGGCATTCGCTAGCGACAGATCTTTTTGCTGACGAAAGGCATCGATGTAGGCAGGAAGGACCTTTCCAGATGCGGCCTCGGAGACAAGCGTCTCCAGGCTCTTTTGAAACACATTGCCAGCTAGGTATAGCTCCAGAAGTGGAGTCGCTCGAATGGAGTCCGAATTAAAACCAGGCATATGTACGACAAGAGGTTTTGCCGAAGTACCACCTGTTAGCGGTTCAATCTCGAATAGCAATTCAAGAAAGCTTCCACGAAAGGTGTGAACATCATAGGTTAGCTCTCCGCTAGAACGCATCACTTGCAATTGATCCACCAATTGCGAATAGACCGAATTCGCGTCCAGCCAAATCACAAGTCCATGGCGGCGTACCTTCTGTCGCAACTCATTCTCTAGCACCTGCGCAACAGGCCCCAAACCCATACCATCTCCCCTCGCCCCTTCCAAAAGGGGAGAGGAGCCGGGTGGCAGGGTGTTTGGCACTTGGATTCCAGAGTTACTTGACTCGTTCATGAATCCCTCGCCGAAGCATCCATTGCATCAAGCAATGGCGTACTCTTCTTGAACTTAGCGAAGATCTTCTTTCGAGCCTCTGCAAGTTGTGGCTTTTCTGCAAGAAGTTTCAGTCTCGAAACTTTTTCATCTGGGGCTAGCAAAACAAATTCACTTTTCTGCTTCGTGATGATTAGGTTCTCTAGTTCCCAGCATTCCTCAGCTACAGCGGACCACAATCCCGATTCAATCAACGCAAATTCTGCAACGATACCTTCATCAGCTTCGCGCCGCCGACGAACAATTTCTTTCTCGACAATCTCCAATGCTTTCTTAGGACTATCCTGAATGAAGCGAGTCCGATGTTCTGAATCACCGCCGTCACCGCGATAGGATTTCTCCTCGATTCTGAAGTCCGCTGCGATCTCGCGTTGAAGTCGTAGTTCCCAAGCCCAAGCTCGTTCGGGATGGTATTTCCAAAAGCAGCCATGTGCCACACCGAGAGAAGGATCTTCTTTGCATTTCGCGTCCACGCGAGTCGGAAAGTATCGCATTGCAAGATGTGACCAGTCATAGTCCTTATTCCCTCTCGGGTCGGCTAGGCACAATTCCTTCCACCATTTCTTTGGGTCTTTCCACTGCGGCTCGAGCAATGGCCAAAGCGCTGCACTGTTGATCATAACACCGTCATTGAGGTCCGGATCATATTGTGTATCGACTTCCCATTTCGGGCACTGCTCGTCTGTAGGCGGGGGACCTTTCTCGGCACACTCACGGACTTTTGCGATAAAGTCTACAAGCTCGGTTTGCTGTCTTTGAAGCAGTGCATAGCGATCTTCGGCGTCGCGAACACTTTTTTTATCTGTGCCGCTCCTAGCGTCCTTGAGATCGCTCAGTTGGCCATCGAGCCGTCGCAGTACGGGTTCCAGGTGATCTGCGATGATAACTCGTAGTGTTTGCTTGTTCATGCGATGGATATTTACCCAAGCCACAAAAGTCTTATCTGGCGACGAAAGTGGCCAATAAATTGGTCGATTCTCATATAAGGACTTATGGAAGTCCAAAAAGAATTTTTCTCGCATCCAATCTCTGAGCGTGGCTCGTGGAGCTATGCGTGGTCCATATTCGGACCACGCTTGGAGTATAGGTTGCGAGGCGGCATGGCCAAGAGAATCGCTGTGGTCGCTATCAGCGAGCGACCCATCGAGGAACAGCATCCCGCAAGGGAGCGAATTCGACATATCATCAAAGGTCGAATCTTGAATCCCTTCGCCACCGCGACCAAAACGCCCCAAAGCTACGCCTACTGCTAGACTCAAATGATCCGTCGGGGATTCTGGATCTAGTTCTTCGACATAATCAGGGAGCGGTTCCCCCTCTGCGCGATCTACTGCCAACTGAGCCCATTCCTGCGCATATCGCCATGAGGACGGACGTGGACTCAGAAATTCGATTGATACTTCGTTTCCCGCCTCATGAGTAGAAAATGAAGAATCTATCTGCTGAAAGATGATCGGAGCTTCGCATACTTTAAATTCTGGCAGACGGTCAATATCTCCCTTTTCGAAATGAACACTCGGATTAAGCGATGAAAGAATCTGACTTGCCCGCGAGGAATTGAGCATGCAGACCATATTCTCAACTTCAAGAGGAAATAGAGATGCACCCATGTGACCAAAGATACCGGGTACTCGATGTACGCGCGCTGAGAATGTCGAGCCAATAGTCGTATAGGCGATGCCGCGCCGAAAATAGTAGGCAGGGTCACGCAAACGGACACTCTTGGAAACATAGAAGTGTGTTCCCAGTTCCAATGCGTTTCTATCCCAGCGGATTACATTGCG
>JAUMAI010000556.1:5319-5807 GCA_032116775.1 Pirellula sp.
TCAAACCAGGCCTTGCCCTGTCCACCCATTACTAAGAACTGCCAATCCCCTTGACTTGGATTTTTATGGTTGTAATGAACTTCCCAGACGTACCTAGTAAAACGCACATCGTTGCCAGTGCACACGCCATTCTTTACTTCACAAACTTCTCCTAGCTTTTTGTGTGACGCGTAGAAATTCAATTCATCTGCGGACCACCAATAAACTAAGGGCCATTCCGGGACGACTTTCAAAGTGACTGGTGAAAACTCGATTCGATCTACTTGGCATAGGGTTGCAGCACGTTTTCGATGCGTACGCATGTTGTCGCGAGATCGATCTTCGCGACAAGTTGGACAGATAGCAACACTTAATGCATCGCGGTGTGCTTTCTCGAAAATCGTCACCGCAACACTCACTACTTCGTCAACTATATCTTCAAAAGCGCCTCGGTCAAAATCGCCGAGCATTCTAAGGTGGAACTTGCTAACAAGTGATTCTCTTAGTGC
>JAUMAI010000557.1:0-9843 GCA_032116775.1 Pirellula sp.
TGGATCCATTAATTGCCGCAGAACAGGTCATTGTTGCGGAGTCTCGCTTTGATCCTACATGGAGAACGGCGGTTAGTAGCGACCATGTCGATCTACCGCCATCTTCCTTTACGCCCGACGGTTTGCCTGTCACTACCCAACGCGATGAAGTGGGGTTCCTAACCCGGATCACCAAGGAGTGGGCAACAGGTGCTACAACAAGTATCGGATATGAACCATCACTTGCATACCTCTTCCTGCCGGGAGGCAATCCAAGCGGATTTAACCCTAGTCACGCAGCCGACTTTGTTCTTCAAGGAACGCAACCTCTACTAAGAAATGGAGGAAGAAATACCAACCTCGCCAATATTCGCATTGCGAATGTTCGCGAAAAGCAGAGCGTTTTGCTGCTGCAATCGAAACTTCAGAACCAACTCACGGGCATCGTAACCGTTTACTGGAATCTACACGCCAGCCATGTACGCCACACCGCACTGAAAGAGGCGATAGCGCTAGCAGATCAAATCTATCTTCTCGAAAATACGAGATTCAAAGCTGGCAGGGTTATCTATGCTGACGTCGCTCGTGTCGGAGTCAATAAGGAAAGTCTGATACAACAGCGACTCGAAACAGAACGCGACATGCAGCGTCAAAGTTATCAGCTATCTCAGATAGCAGGCTTTCCAATTTCAACCAATTCATTACTTCTACCCACGGACACACCTATACATGCTCAGCCAATCCTCGAGATGGACAATATCTTTGCCCTGGCGTTAAGCAGAAACCCAGACTTATTAATTCAACGCAACGATCTAGCTGTTGTCGCCAATGAACTCCAAGTCGCCAGAAATCAACTCAAGCCGCAACTCGACCTGAAATCCGCTGTACGCAGTGGGGGCTTGAATGATGATCTAGGAGCCGCTGTAAAGAACATGGCGCAGGTTGAATTCGTAGATTTTTCTCTAGGCCTTGAGTATTCGAGACCCTTCGGCAATCGCTCCGCCCAAGCGAAGTATCGTCAACTACAATTGGCTCAGGCTCGCACCAATAATTTGCTGAGTGCCTTTGAGGAAAACGTCGCCTACGAAATCGCAGAGAAAACAAACTCCGTAAAAGTAACTTATGCTCAATTCGAGAGCTCAATGCGCCGTTTGGCAGAGGCTCAAGAATGGGTACGCTTGTCTCGGGCAAGATATGAAAATCCGCCTGACGAACTAGGTCCCGATTCACTGCTGATTGCGTTAATTGATTATCAAAATGCGATTCAGGCTCACGTTGATGCTTTGTTTAATACCGCTCAGGCATTGGCAGACTACAATGTTTCCCTATGCGAGATAGCAGAACTAGAAGGGATTTTGCTCGAGAATTGGGGAATCGATTTATCTTATGACAATCCCTCACCCTAGAAAAATGAGCGTCGCCACTTCGACCCTACCGTAATTCCAGCTCGTTCACCGCAAATCATTCACATACAATCGGTTGGCTGCGACTTGCGTGAACCTCGTAAGATTCTAAACCCAAACGCGGGACGAGAGCGTCACCGCGTTTGAGAATGGTAGTTGCCAACCTTAGGAAATGACTTGCTGAATGGGTTCTACATGCTCTACTCCCACCAGCTTTTGATCTAAACCGGAGTGGAAATAAGACAGTTTGTTCGGATCAACTCCAAGTTGATTCAGAATGGTGGCATGCAGGCGCTTGACATGAAATGGATCATCAACTGCAGCAGCACCTAGCTCGTCTGTTGTTCCGACACTCGTGCCACCTTTGATACCACCCCCGGCCATCCACATTGTAAAGCCATAAGAATTGTGGTCTCGTCCAGTACCTTCGGCATATTCAGCGGTTGGCTGACGTCCAAACTCGCCACCCCATACCACTAGAGTATCCTTGAGCATATCGCGTTGCTTCAAATCCTTTAGTAATGCGGCAATGGGTAGGTCGGTGTTGCCTGCATGATAATCATGATTCTTCTTCAAGTCGGAGTGGGCATCCCAGTTATCATCGTTGTGGGCACCGCCTGAATAGACTTGAATGAATCGCACACCACGTTCAACTAACCGGCGAGCGAGCAAGCACTTTGTACCAAAGTCCCGAGTACGTTCATTATCAAGTCCATAAAGCTTGTGCGTGTCTTCTGTTTCCTGCTGAATATCGACAGCCTCAGGAGCACTCTCTTGCATCTTGTAGGCGAGTTCATAACTCGCAATTCGCGAAGCGAGTTCCGAATTGTTGCCGCGCAGTGCTAGATGCTCTTCGTTTTGTGTCTTTAGCACGTCGAGAATATCTCTCTGCAGTTCACGACTGACACCATCACGAGCTTTCAAATCTAAAATAGGTGCACCATTGGTACGGAAAATCGTACCTTGATAGCTAGCAGGCATATAGCCACTGGACCAATTCTTCGCCCCAGAGATCGGACCTCCCTTGGGATCGAGCATAACGACGAATCCGGGCAAGTTCTCATTCACGCTCCCAAGCCCGTAATTAACCCAGGAACCTAAGCAAGGATGGCCGCTTTGAACTCTACCTGAATTCATCATCAACATGGCAGAACCATGAATGGGTGAATCTGCTGTCATCGAGTGGATGAAGGCAATGTCATCAACACAGGTAGCGACATTGGGAAACAAATCACTGACCCACTTACCGCACTGCCCGTACTGTTTAAAATCCCATCGCGGCTCCACAATTCGCCCGGTATTGCGATGTCCCCCGCGACCGAAAGTCTTAACCTGCACCGTTTGATTATCTCGCCCCTTCATACCAGGCTTATAATCAAAGGTATCGATGTGGCTAGGACCACCGTACATGAACAGAAAAATGACGCTCTTGGCCTTGGGAGCGAAATGGGGTTGCTTAGATCCACCGACGACCGAATCAGCCGCTTGCGCCGTTTGCGAGAAGAATCCATCCTTGGCTAACATTCCAGCCAAAGCGACCCCACCAAAACCAGCACCTGTTTGCCAGAGAAATTCACGACGGGTACGACCACAAAAATTCTGAGCCATATTTTTACCTACTATAATTTCTATTGAATCTGAATCGAGTGACCAGCACGTATCGATTCTTATCAATCGAGGTAGATGAATTCATTAACATTGAACACAAACAGACAAAAATGACTCAGCGCTTGCTCATCGTTGAGTGAATGTTTGTTTTTTAACTTCTCTATCAACTGTAAGCCGCGATCAATCTCGACATCTGTTGCCTTTCTGGAAAGCGCTAATTGATAGGCAAGTGAAATCTGTGCCTTCAAGTCACTACCAGCTTCTTGCCGTATTCGTTTGGCAAATTCAACTGACTGCAGATTGAGAAAATCACCATTAAGCATACTCAGTGCTTGCCCAGGCTGAACCGTAATAAAACGTGCCTCGCAACTTGTATCTGTATCCGGAAAATCAAATGTCGAAAGCAACGGCACCACGAGTGATCGCTTTATATGAATGTAGATACTTCGACGAACTTGCTGTTCTGGAGAGGAACGATCCCAACCACTACCTGGCACCGATTGTCCCGCCAAAACCTCTCTGGAGATTTCAGGAAAAATGCTTGGACCATACATTTCCAAATTCAGTTGTCCTGTCGCTGCAAGAATCGAATCCCTTATCTCCTCCGCGCTCAAGCGACGCATGTTCGCATGACTAAACCAATCATTGCTTGGATCTTTCTGCAATGCCAATTCGCTAGGCACAGTTGACTGGCGATAGGTCTGCGACATCACCATAAGTTTCTGCAATGGTTTTAGTTTCCAGCCACCTTCCATCAAGTTTACTGAAAGATAATCCAGTAACTCCGGATGAGTGGGGATGTCGCCGAGTTGGCCGAAATTATTGGGAGATCGTACGATGCCTCTTCCAAAAACATGTTGCCAAATGCGATTCACAATCACTCGACTTGTTAATCGATTCTCAGTCGCTGTGATCCATTTTGCTAACGCCAATCTCCTGCCTGAAGTATTAGCCTCCTGATTGGGGGCTACCTGAGGCTTTCCGGCTCCAAGAATCGATGGAAAAGCGGGTTCAACCTTATCGCCCTTAGCCTGTGGGCTGCCTCGCATGAGTACGAAAGTCTCTGGTGGATTGACGCCATTTTCCGTCACGCACAATCCATATTCCTCCCACGGCTTAATCCGTTTCGCATCTTCAAGTTGACGCCGTACTTTTCTGTATTCGGCAACCAGTTCCTTGTCGATGCCGAACGACTCAGCGGAATCGAGGATACGATTAATGTCTACATTTTGGGGTGAATCACCCGCAGACAACGCGCGTCGCTGAAAACCAGGCCCCGACCAGTGCAGCGTCAAACCTTTTCCAAACAGTCCTTGAAAATAATCCAGCCGGAATGGGACTCGACCTTTGGCTAATTTTAAAACTGTCCTTTTCGCACGTCCTTCGCCATGAATCCCATCATGGTCAATAATAACCTTACCATCGATCGACAGGCGCGAGCCATCGTCGGAATCAAGTATGAACGTGTACTCACCATCTTCCGGAACAATGAGAGTTCCCACGAACACAAAACCAAAATTATCTGGTCGCGTCGCTGGTCGAATATCGACCAACGGGGGATCGAGCTTTGCGATCGTTTCTGCTTTTAACTCATCGAAGTTTGGTAGCTGTTTGTAATCGTCTCGATAAAAGCGATACTCCAAATCATCCAAGTCATAAGTTCTTGTTTTCGATGCATCTTGACTGGCAAGCACGCCTCGAATTTTCATTTCCAACTCTGTTAAAGTTGATTGGATCGTATCGATTTTTTCTTTCGAGTTTTCCATGGCTTCCTGGAAACGCTGACGATCCTCTTCCGACGCGATCAAGGGACGATCGGTATGCGGGCCGTTCCCATTCGGTGTCAGGTTTCTAAAGAAAGCTAACATGCTGTAGTAATCGGTCGCTGGGATTGGATCAATCTTGTGGTCATGGCAACGACTGCAATTCATCGTCAATCCTAGAATTCCCTGCCCCACGGTCGTGATAATATCATCGAAACCGTCATAGAGGGCCAATTCGCGATCCGCAGGCTCATCATCCCAAATACCAAGTCGATAGAAACCGGTCGCGACCAAGGAGTCTTTGGTGATCTGCGGCAGCTCATCACCTGCCAGTTGTTCTAACAAAAACTGATTGTATGGCTTGCCTTCATTGAAAGACTTGATCACATAGTCTCGATATCGCCATGCATTTGGCTTGCGTCCATCTCGTTCAAAACTATTGGTTTCTGCATAGCGAACAACGTCCAGCCAATGACGAGCCCATTTCTCTCCGTAGCGTTCCGAGGCCAGCAACTTGTCAACCTGCTTTTCATAGGCCTTTTCGGCATCAACCGCGCGATCTTGCAGATACTCAGCAATGTCAGTTGCGGTTGGTGGCAAACCTGTCAAGTCGTAATAGAGTCGTCGCAATAGTGATACTGCTTCAGCTGGCGCATTTCGCTGCAACCCAACCTTGGTAAGCTTGGCATCAACAAAGCGATCGATGGGATTGTCAGATGCAACTGCTCCTGAAGTAGGAAGTACTTTGGTCACCTCCGGTAACGCGGGCTTTTCAATTTCTTCGAAAGACCAATGCTTTTGAAACTCCGCTCCTTGCTCGATCCAGCGTCGCAAAAGTGCTTGTTCGGCATCTGTCAGCGGCTTGCCTTCCGGCGGCATGCGCAAATCTTCATCACTGGAGGAGATGCGCTTAATGATTTCACTCTCATCTGGCTTTCCAGATACGATCGCAAAATCCCCAGATTCAAGCTCTGCCACTGCAGCGTCGGCCGAATTCAGCCTTAAACCCCCTTCAGCCTTATCTGGGCCGTGGCAAGCAAAACAGCGTCTCGCCAACAATGGCTGGATCTCACGCGAGAAACTCACTTCAGAGTTCTGTTGTCCCCATACACTTGTTGCGATCCCTAGCTGCGAAAGAAGGATCAACAGGAATACGAATGTTGCTTGGTACATGATGGGATTCGTGAAACCTCACAAGTCAAAATGTTGTCTCAGATCAAGCTAAGGGCTCGCCCTCCGGTCCAGGGGCGTAGCGCCATCTAATTTGCAGTGATGTGGAGGGGTAGGTTCGGCGGGCCGGATGCTCTGGGTGACGAAGTCTCTCTATTGTGACTCCCGGCACTATCCATTGCCATCGTAGGAAACGACAACACCCTATCCAAAACCGACATTTCCTCGTTTATTATAGACCAGGACCCCAATTAGAGGATACCACAATCATGGCCTCCCAGGATCGAAAAATACTCGTCGAGACCGATATCAGGGGGCCGAACTGCAATACCTGGGTAATTCGCGCAGACCAGAAGGATTCCCGAGAGTGGCTAGCGAATGCACCCACCTGTGACCTACTGCCGCAATACCACATCCTGCACCTTGGTATTGGCTCGATGCCAGCCCCTTTTCGAATCGTACGCACTAATCTGGGAGGAAGCTATTTTCTTGCCAATCTATCAGGGGAAGGCAAGGTTCTCATCGATGGAAAGTGGATAACATCGAAACCTGGACACGCCTTTCTGCTGCCACCGAAAACACTGCATGCCTTTTATACGCCTGCTGGAAAGACGTGGGAGTTCTGCTGGGTCCGCTATCAGGAAAAGACCGGTCAACTTCCGATCGCAAGAGCTAATTCACCCGTGCTTTCGCGTTTCGCTGGCCAACCTCTGGAATGCGCGATTCGTGGCCTCTACCACGAGTCCCTGCGCCACTACTCAACTCCTCATACAGATCATTGGCTTCGCATCATCCATGGCTACGTCCAACAATTTGCAGAACCTATTGGCACGGATTCACGCTTGTGGAGAACCTGGGAACGAGTTGCACAACAATTGGACTACCCTTGGACAATCGCAGAGCTAGCCAAGGAAACCTTTATCAGCGAAAAGCAGTTTCAGCGACTATGTCGACAGGAACTGGGACGCAATCCTCAGCAACAATTGATGTGGTTACGAATGCGTCGTGCTGCGGAACTACTGAGCGACGGAAATCGTAAAATAAACGCTATTGCACTGGCCGTCGGCTATCACAATCCCTTTGTCTTCTCCTCGACGTTCAAACGCATGATGGGATGGTCCCCTTCGGAATATGCCAAGATCAAGATTAGAAAAGATTATTAGTGAATGTAGAGCGATTGCTCAACCAATCGCTCTTATCAGGAAATGATTACGCTCACTTCTTGGTTTTGAATCCGATTTCGGACAGCGTCTTCACAACCCTCTGAATATGGTCGCCTTGAATCTCCAGCAAATTCTCGGCAGGTTTGACCGTCCCCCCTGCCCCGCAGACCGCCTGCAACTTTTTAAAAAGCTCAGGAAAATCGGTGGCCTCAGCAGATAGCCCTTCGACCACCGTTGCCACTCGACCTCCTTTGCGCTTCTGTAACACAACTCGACAACTTTGCTTATCCGGCGGTAATCGCTTTGCTAACGCTTGTTTTTTCGCTTCCCAGTCCTGTTTTGCCTGCCAAGAACATTTACAGTCCTTTGCCTCCGCGGAGCATATCTCACAACGTGGCGGGATATCGAAAGCAGTTCCAGCAAATAAACGATTCACAGCTATCTCTACCCTCTACACAAAAGGCCCCAAATTGTCTCACTGATGAAACCCTCGACTTCATTTCACACCGCCAATTCGCTGGAGGTTCATCACTTTTTTCAACATGCTTAGCTAGTTATATTCCTTGATATATCAGGAATTTTGGCTTAAATCGTCACCCAGAGAACAGTGCGCAATTTGTGTGACCACTATGAGCCGCTATGTTTTACAAACTCGCTTACTTTTCCAAACACCATTTAACGGAATTCTCCAGCAATGCTATGAATTCAGGCTGCTCGAACTCACGCTCATGGCCC
Source organism: Pirellula sp. (assembly GCA_032116775.1). Lineage (GTDB taxonomy): Bacteria > Planctomycetota > Planctomycetia > Pirellulales > Pirellulaceae > JAFLCP01. The sequence continues at coordinate 7,822 of JAUMAI010000557.1, forward strand.
AAGGAGGTGTACAACGATTTTCCTCCATCTCTTCTAATATTCGTCCACACCAAAGGTTCCGCTGGCTTTCCCTCAATCGCTCCCCACAACAACGGCTTTGCACTCGATTCCAATGGGGCAACCCTGTAAAGCGAGCCCTTCGGCTGTAATCGACTAAGATCGATTCCCCTCCAAATTGGATGGCTCAGTGCCGTTGAATCACTCGGCTGTAAAACAACTTCTAATTCAGCCCCGTAATGATTGGTATAGTTACCTCCAAACACATCCTGGTCCCAACGATCCCAGGTTATACGACCCGGTGGTGGTGAGCCGGTGCGCAAAGAGAAAGCATGGTTGGCGGTACGTATTCCCAAAATCGGTTTGCCCGCCTCAACAAACCCTTTCAAAAGTTTCATTTCCGTTTCGCTAATCGGTCGACGACGAATGCTTAAGATCAACAAGTCAGCATTGGGCAATAACTCGATACCCGGCAAATCACCATCAGCTTCATTTCGACCATAGACAAACGTAACACGATAATCGCGTTGCAGCTTCTTTCGGGCGAACTCGGTGAGCCCAATCTCTGTTTTGTATTCGGGCTCCGCCATTGCAATCACAATGTGCGGACGATTGTCCCCTTTGAAGCGAAACTCATTTCCACCCAGAAACTGATCACTACTGACGGTTGGACAGACATACTTTTCGATATGTTCAATTATTAAGTCCGTCCCGGAAAAGTGACTTACGTACGGTGGCATAAGTGGGTTATACATGGTGTCCGTCATGTCGCGCATCAGCACAACGTCCTTGCCATTCTGAGCCAAATTTCGCAAACCGAAAGGGCGTCCCAGCACACACATATTGGTGTGGACACCCATGAGAATGACATGCTCTAAATCATTTCTGGTCAGAATACTCCAAATCTCATCCCCTCGGTCACTGATGTAATCCTGATCCAGAATTTCCAAACCAGGATGCTGACGAGTCCAAGGTGCCTTTGGATTTAAACCTTTGGCCGAAAGTTCGTCAGCCCACTTTTGATGCTCCTGCGGATCATCATCCTCTCCGCCATCCGTTTGATCGACCGGATAAAAACCTCGCTCCTCTTCAGGAATCTTGTAGCACCAATTCGAAATAAGCGGAGGCAAGGTCTCCACTAATGCAGTCTGCTGTGCATGTTTTCGGGCAGGATGCTGTTCATAAAAAGCCATGCAACTACTCGGAGCATGGATTATGGCTACCCCCTTTTCTCTCAGCTTTACTATTAATTGATTCATCCGCGGTATAAGCTCTTCCTCACGCAAGACGGCATTTTTGCAATGATGCAGATCCCACATATCACAAACAATGACTGCCGTCTTCTTTAAATCCCAGTCCTCGGCTTTATGGTGCAGGTAAAACCGACCACTGTCTGGTTTTACTTCTTCCTGATACCTCTTAATAATCTTCCACTGTTCGCCATGGCTTACTGAGCCGAACAGTGCTGCCGCGACTAAAACAATCACAAATGATTTTGTAATCAGCGAGAAGAGGAAATTCATAACGCACTTCTTTTCAATAAATTGAATGCCAGTCGGGTGTGGCAGTTTAACTAGGCAGGGCTTAAGATGAAGGCCTATTGATTAGCATCTTATCCTTACTCTCACCTAGATGAAAGTTATCAACATGATGCGCTCGCTGGACTCCATCACAAGGCGACTTACGCTACACTTTTTCGGACTGCTTGTCGCTACGGTAACAATAACCACTTCAGCTACTGCCGAGAACCCTCAAAAAGGTCCACCTCGCTCATTCTTTGCGGCCGATTATCAGAAGAAAATCGCAGCCTTGGTCAAACCAGACAATAGCACGGCTTGGCAAATGAGCATTCGCGATATCCATGATGCCCAACCCCTTCCCAACGGCCACTGGTTGCTTCAAACCGCTTTCACGAACGTAGTGGAAATCGACCAGACCGGTAAAGAAGTATGGCGTTACGACGCGGGTAAAACAAAAGATGGTCGACAAGTCGAAATACATGCCTTTCGTCGACTAGACAATGGG
>JAUMAI010000558.1:0-2385 GCA_032116775.1 Pirellula sp.
GAAAATCCATGGCCCCCAACCCGGACGGCGCAACCAGTCGTCCGTGGTCCTGTTCTTCCGGGAGATGGCCGGCATCGTCCAGAAAATCAAAAGCAACTTTCACATACCGCCAACGGGCGAGCTGCATTCCGAGGTTCCGTAGGTTGGGCAGAACGAACATCAAATAGACAAGGAAAGTGACAAACTGCGGCAAATCCATGCCACCAACGGCAATGAGCCGTCCCGCAACAAAGACGACAACAAGGAAGGTCGCCGCGCCGGCGAAGATCAACACGGGCTCGACGAGCGACGCGACAAAGGACTCCCGTCTTTGGATGGCCAGCAATCCCTCTTGCCTCGAATCGAATCGCCAACTGCGCTGTTCGTGAAGAATGCCAAATTGAGGCCTGATTCAGAGATCAAAGCGTTCAACAATTCGATTTACGAAATGCACTGGTCGGTGCGTGACGCATATCTAAACGGCCGAGAGCCACCCGATGATTTGCATCCAGTCGTCGTTTATCAGCGGCACAGGGCAGCCAATTGGCTTTATCCTGAAATCGTTGGCGACTTACCATGGGATGATGTTACGACCGATACTTAGTTCAAATATGTGGGATGATACGAAAAGAAAACAATAGCGCCGGCCACTTCAATGCGATACCAAGTCATATTCCAGTTTCCAGAAACATTCTTCGAGAGCCTTGCCGATCTGCCAGCGTTCGGTGAGAAGCTGGAGCTTTCGTTGCCAAGGACTTGCGATGTCGATGGGCACGACACGGGGTCAGGGACAACGAACTTCCTCGTCTACACGGATGCTCCGCTAGCGGCTTTCAACCAGTTTCGAAAGTATCTGGGAACTAACAAGGTTGAAAAGAATTTACGCGTCGCCTATCGCGAGGTCGAGGGAGAAGCCTACGTCAACTTGTGGCCATATCGCGATCCTCGCCCATTCGATATCACCTATCCAGAAGGCGTTGATCCTTTCTCCGCCAAATCGAAAAAGATCATTCCCAAACGAAATCCGCCAGGGGTGTCAAAATTTGAGACTCCCGCAGGCGACAAGTGGCCAAATCATGCTAACTGAAATTGAATATCGATACCTGAGAAGCAACGGTCGACGTTTCAAGATGACGCGAGACGAGGCTATGGCCGCTTTTGATGCAGCTGGGGTACCTCAGATTCCCGCGTTTCTCGACTTTCAAACGACTTTCGGTGGATACAACCCTGACCCGGACTTCACTTACGGAATCGTCGGACTTGAGGATCGAAGCGGTGAACCTCGCTATAGTCAGGAGGGCGATCTTCAGATGGCGCTTTGTGACCTAGATAGCTGTGCCCAGATACGAATGACCATCGATCAAAATGGTCTGTACTATTACGACGGCATTCCAGTCGCGGAATCCTTCGAGTCCTATATTATCTTCAGCAGCTATTTCCATCAGACCCTTCTGCAGCTTGGCTGGACATATATCGACGAAGAACGCCGGACAACCAAGCGTTTTACGAAGTTCTTTAAGACTCTTGATGTAGCCTCGGTTGTAGGCAGAGTCACCGACCAATACCATTCAATACACCAAAACAAGCAGTACTTTGAAGCTGTCATCGGCAACTACCGACAATTGTTCGTTTGCCCCGAATTGCTTAAAGGAACTTAAGGCAGCAACCTAGATGGGACTCATTCAAATGGACATGAAGCAAAGCAGCGACGCTCCGCTTTTCTCCGCCGTTCGGGAGGTGCTGTTAAGAGAATGGGATCCGATCGGTATTGGAACCAACGAGAAATGCGTTGACGAGTATGATTCGTATGTGTCAACGGTTTGCCGGATGCTCCGTCAAGGTGTTGACGATTTTTGCCTTGCCAAGCTGTTAACACGATTCCAGTCAGACTGCATGGGACTCACCGTTGTTGACAACGACCTCAATCAGCGAGTTGCAAAGAAGCTCATCGGTCTACTCAAAGAGTGACGAATTATGCAGTATGAAGAGGCCATAGCGGAACTGCTTCGGCATGCAGGTATCGCTGAGGACTACTACGAAGGCGGATTCCTTGCCTGCCTCCGTCCTTATTCTGGGCTGAAGGCAGAAAACTTTCATGTGGTCGTAGAGGCTGTTCTTTCCGTTGGAACCGTGTTCGCTTCCGCCGAGACCATTGAGCGATCGATTGTTCATTCAGTGTGGAGAATAACGTCGATGGCACGGGTACAGGGGGTAGATGACAACAGCATGTTGGTTCGCAATAGACTCATCTCTCCTGAAGACCACGATAAGCTCAGTCGTTGGGTGGATATCTTGGAGCGGATGATGCTAAGGTTGCTCCATGGTCAAAGGGCGAGTGATTCAATGAGTGGGTATTGCGAGTATGTAGCAGAGTATGGTTGGGGACAGAATCCTGGCTTCTTTTTA
>JAUMAI010000559.1:0-2159 GCA_032116775.1 Pirellula sp.
CGATAGCTACGGACATATCGGTGGTGTTCGCCCCGCCCTTAAGGCCGACAACTTTACCCTCGGTCGAGAGTCGTTCTCTGAAATTTCCAACTCACCTGAGCCTTCCCATACAGACAAACTGCTCGCAATGGAAGCCAGGGCACGTGAACTGCGCGAAGCGATTACGAAAAATGAAGAGGAAGGAAAGGTATTAGCCGAGGAATTGAATCGACTCCTTATCGACGGTCCCTTTCCAATGGCCTATGGTCTCGCCGAAGGTACTCCGCAGAATGTTCGCCTCCAGAAAAGAGGAGAACCTGATCAATTAGGTGATGAAGTTCCCCGCGGCTTTGTGGCAGTGCTAGGAAACACTGCTGAATTTAACCACGCCAATGGAAGTGGGAGAGAGCAACTGGCGGAGTGGCTGACGTCGTCAACGAACCCCCTGACTGCGAGAGTCATGGTAAATCGTATCTGGCAATACCAATTTGGACGTGGCTTGGTGAAAACTCCAAACGACTTTGGGGTTCGCGGTATGAAACCAACTCACCCGGAATTGCTCGACTTTTTAGCTGACCGCTTCATTAAATCAGGTTGGTCCGTCAAGGCGATGCATCGCTACATCATGAATAGCGCAACGTATCGGCAACAATCCACCTGGGCCGAACCGATGCAACAGGAGGCGAAGAACCGAGACCTCACCGATTACTACGCACAATTCCCGCGTCGTCGCCTGTCGGCCGAAGAAATACGAGACTCCATCTTGGCAGTCTCCGGCCGTCTTGATCGCAGCATTGGAACCAGCCATCCATTTCCCTCGCCCATTTCCTGGGGCTATTCACAACATGGACCTTTTAACGCGGTCTATGAGCACGACAAGAGAAGTGTCTATCTGATGGTTCAACGCATCAAACGTCACCCATTTTTGGCGCTATTTGATGGTGCCGACCCGAATGCATCCACCGCTGTAAGATTTGGTACAACAGTGCCAACTCAAGCTCTGTTTTTTCTAAATGACCCATTCGTCCACCAAAACGCCGATACTTGGGCGGCGAGACTTATGAAAGACAAATCTACCTTGCCCGATCAAGTGTCGCAGGCCTTCCTAGAATCTCTGGGCAAGCCAGCCACCAATGCTGATTTGTCCTTAGCCTCTCGTTTTATTGACAGTTACTCTAAACAAACTCAATCTCTACCTGATTCGAATTCGCAGATTGCCCTAGCCGCTTATTTACGGACCTTATTCGGCAGTAACGCGTTTTTATATATCGATTAAATGCATCGGCTTAGTACTCATGGATAAACGCTCTCTTCCAAATCGCCGCTTGGCTCTAAGGTCCATGGTTACCGGATCCTTACTTTTCCCTGCCATCGTTAACAGCTTACACAGCGACGCGCTCGCATCCACTGATCCACTCGCACCTAAAACAACGCATTTTGCCCCGAAGGCCAAGAATGTGATTTTCCTCTTCATGAGTGGAGGAGTATCGCATGTCGATTCGTGGGACTATAAACCGGCTTTGTTCAGAGATGGTGGAAAGACGGTTTCGGTCAATGAGTTCCAAGGACGTAAGGGAAACTTTCAGATGTTTCTCAAACGCCCTGAATGGAAGTTTTCACCGCGAGGAAAATGTGGGACCGAAGTAAGTGATCTTTTCCCTCATATGGCTAGTATCGTAGACGACTTGTGCGTCATTAAGTCAATGAAGTCGGATCACACAAATCATTACGAAGCGACTCTTGGTATCCATACCGGATCGTTTACGTTCGCGAGACCGAGTATTGGCTCTTGGATCAGTTACGGCCTGGGGACAGAGAATCGCAATTTACCTTCCTTTGTGGTTATCGCCCCATTTACTCCGTACGCCGGAGGACAGGTTTGGGGGAGTGATTTTCTTCCGGGCTCACATCAGGGAACTTTAGTCGTTCCCGGCCAAGAACCGATCGCTAATATTCGACGCCGTACAGCAACCGAGCAACTCCAAAGCTTGGAACTGGATCTATTGCGTGAGATGAACAAAGAGCATCTCGCATCACGTACTGCAGATTCAGATCTGCAAGCAAGAGTTCAGTCGTATGAAACTGCATTCGGTATGCAAATGGAAATGCCGGAGGCATTTGATTTTTCCCATGAGTCTCAAGAAACTCTCGACCTATATGGGATGAATCGCGACACCAAG
>JAUMAI010000559.1:2169-5020 GCA_032116775.1 Pirellula sp.
CTCCATGGAATCGCAGGAAACCCTGAATCTCTACGGAATGAGTCGCGATGCCAAAGGTGGTTTTGGTTGGCAATGCCTAGCGGCCAGGCGTCTGATTGAGCGCGGGGTTCGTTTTGTCGAACTCATCGATGTTGGCTCGAGTAATAATTGGGATGCTCATGGCGACATGCAAACTCATGCGCCACTAGCCATGAACGTTGACCAAGCAATCTCTGGCCTCATCCAGGATCTTAAACGCCGAGGTATGCTAGAAGACACTTTGGTGGTCTGGACAACTGAATTCGGTCGTACCCCCTTTAACTCGGCTGCAGATGCGCGCGGACGCGAGCATCATCACTGGGTCTTCTCCTCATGGCTTGCCGGAGCGGGGGTAAAGCCTGGTATGACCTACGGTCAGTCGGATGAATATGGAATCGATGTGGCTGAAGACAAAGTCCACGTACATGATTTCCACGCCACCATTTTGCATCTATTAGGTCTCGATCATGAGCGACTCACTTATAGGCATACGGGGCGTGACTATCGTCTAACCGATGTGCATGGCGAAGTCGTGAAATCGATTTTGAGTTAATTACCAATGCCCGAATGGGCTGCTCGGGCACTGTGCTGTTGCAATTACTCGTCAATCCAAATTAGGTAATTGACTCAGGTCCAAACGGTACAACACTTGGTTGTAGTTATAACGCGGTGTCTGATAGGGATTGCCCGAAAAAGAATTGGTAAAAGTACCCTCGAAATGCACGATTCGTCCACCATCACGGTCAAGATAATCGTGGTGACAAACGTTGTAAAAACTTTGCTTGTCATGAGACGCGATCTTTATCGCTCGCCTGAATGGACCTGTGGGTGAATCGCCTTCGGTGTACCACACTTCGCCCAACAATGTGTCTTTACCATATATTCGACAACCGATAACAATCCATTTCTGGCGATATGCGTTCCAATGAAGACTTCCTGAGTGGAAAAATATCCTCTCCTGCGGATCAGCTGAATTGACCGGCAGGTATCGATCCTCGCCAACTCTCCTTTTTTTGCGATTAAACCATTCGAATTCCTCTTTCGCTCCAAATGGCGTCGCTGTCTTACTCCAATTCCATTCATTATACGAATTCGCATCCGCCGTTAATGGAGAAAAAGACTCATACTTCCGGATGTCTTGCACTGCTGCCAACGTATCAGGTACTCGCGTCGTAGGAAATGGATTTCCGAAATACAACCAGCTTTCATCACCATCCTGCACGTTTACGGCGTGACCATGCGGATGCCGCCACTCCATCGGATCATCAAGTTTCTCCAACACCTCAAAAGTGCTTTTTGCGTCGTCATATTTCGCCAAGCCATGCTCTAGCTCTTCTGCTAGGCCTTTACGTCGACTGTAATGAGCGACCATGGTCTCTTTCCCATCAGCACTCTTAGTCACTGCCAGACCATCGATCCATACGACACCTTCTGGTCTTTCCGCAAGTGGCATCATGGCACGTGCAAAACCGGATGTGGGATCGACGAAGTATTCGAAGGGAAGGCCATTTTGGGGATCCAAACGCCCATTGCTGGTTTTATCTGTCAGATCGTAGGTAGCCCCAGCCATGCGGAACATTCCTAAGGGATAGGACAATCGAGAAGTATCACCCCACATACAGAAGACCTTATCGCGGTAAAGAACCGACTGAATAGAATCCTGCCCAACGACCATTCCATTAACGGGCTGTAGCCGATTATTGGCAGGCATCCCCAAAAGTTCGCTATCACGGTATAACCCTACACCGGTGAGCCGACATAATCTCTCCCCAAGATATTGCCGCTGAACTTTGATTTCGGTAATCCTGCCTGGCGTAACAGTGATGGCCTTACCGGAAAAACCGAATGGATCTTTGGGAAACTCATAGCCATGCCCGATTACGGAAAAGAAGGTTTCTTCGCCAATGACATCCGGATCAATGATCGCAATCAATCCTGCATTATCAGTGACATACCTGATGCCGTGTGTCGTTTCTAATTCAACAAGTGGTACACCACGGCCAGTTGCTTCATCGACAATTCGAATGCCCGCGACCTCAGCTGCTTTGCTTATCGTCGTTACAACGCTGGCAAGTATTACTACGAGCCCAAATGTGTTCATGAGATATCTTTGAATGTTCAACATTGAATCAAACCTGTCACTCTCTAGAGGCAAGATGAACCATCTATCTGCTTTAATTAGGTCTCTTAAAATCAATCTATCACTATTCGCTGACGCTGAGAAATAGCTACCGAAAAAAGCTACGTGACATAGATTTAATGATCGGCTCAGGTTCGGCCTGCCAACTCGACATATGCAGCCACAAATCACTATTGCTGCGGTCCCTTTTTCTACCCTTCTGTGGGTTGAACATTGGTTTTCGCCGTTTATCCCAAAGGTTCGTCAGCCCGTATCGGGACGAACCTCTATTTCCAGCCCAACTTTTCTCTTTCAATCTTCACCACGATGTCCTTTAATTGGGAGCTGTAATTCATCCTCCAACCTGTTAAAATTGGGAAGTTTGAAAGCCTGAACAATCACCCCACCTCGCTCCCCGCTCTTATTCTAACTTTGGAGCAATTCATGACTTTTCGAAGCCAAATTTTTCGAAGCTACGGTAACCTTGCCTCGATGAACTACCGCTTGCTCCCGGTATTTTTGCTTACTGTACTTAGCGTGTTCTTTGCACCTCGAGACGTCAACTCGGAGGAATGGAAACGAACCGACTTGCCTAAACAGACAACTCAACTCCCCGCTGAGTTGCGTGAAACTTCCGGTGACAACCTTTGGCTTCGTGCTTATGTCAAGGTTCCGACAGGCTGGACCGAAGCTGCAGGTCCCAACGTTATCACC
>JAUMAI010000560.1:0-4322 GCA_032116775.1 Pirellula sp.
AGATAACCACCATTTCGTCGCATCGTGCGAGTTTCAAAAACCCTTCGATTCCATGACTTTGGTTTGTCGTCCGAACAAAGCCCGCAATGGTTTGGAATTCCTTAGGCTCGCATCGGATGTTACCTAATTCAGCCCACAAGCTCGAAGCGTACCTTCGTGCTCGATGTGTGACTGCCGACAAGTCATCATCAACCCGCCATCGCTTACCATCCCACACAAGCCATTTTTTCCAGGTCGGAACATATCGGAGAACATGCCCGGTCGATTGAATGAATGCGGTGGCATTGGCATTGTCCGATCTGCCCTCACGCGCTGCGATTCCGCATTGGTTCTCGACTAGGTCAGGATTCTTTAACTCCTTCACGCATGTTTCCTTTTCGATTGAATCGATCGTTTTGAGACCCCCCATCTCGAAGTCGAGCGCTACGATGTCCTCCGGCTTCACGTCGCGGATCGGATGCATGGTGACCTTCACGATGCTCCTCCTTGAGAGATGAATGCCTCGATCGCGAGCCGACTGATGCGCACCGATCGCCCAACCTTGAACGATGCCAACCGACCAGACTTGACTAATGACCATACCGACCGCTCGGAGACGCCAATTGCGTTTGCACACTCTCGCATGCTGAGAGCGATTCGAGTATCGTCGATGGGATCGACTAATTTGATTTTTGATGTGGCCATATCCCATACCCATATCGGTTAATGCGAGAATCTTTTGCAATGCTGAATCGATCAACACCACCGGAAAGTGGGCAAGGATGTACGCCCGGTTCGAGGCAATGAGCTGGCATACCCGCATCGATCAGTATGCCTATCCATTGACCATTTGCTGCCGCCTTGACTTCACGAATCGATATGCTCATGGTTGCCGTCTCTTGCTCGCATTTTTTGGGCAACCTTCAGCAATCCATTGCTCAATCACGGCACGTGGCCAGCGTAAGAGAGTTCCCAGTTTGATCGGCCTCGGCATCCGGCCTGAGTCGGCCAAACGTTGGACGTGGCGTGTCGAGCATCCTAGATAGTTTGTGGCAACATCATCGATGGATAACATAGCCCGCCCGTGACCGTCCGTGATCGCGTCGGGGCTTGCTTTTTTCTGGGGCATAATCGGTCCCTTAGGGTCGAGTGACTGGCGAACACCGTCGCGACCTGCGACTGTCAGCGTTCGCCTTCCACATCCCATAGACCGGACCGCCAAACGCGCCGGTTTGAGCGACCGAGACAAAGGGATTTCAAAGGAAAACCGATGGTTACACAAGCGGAAAGAAAATCGAAAAATTCTTGGGACGCGCCGGTTTGCGCCGGTTTGAAGCCGTGAATGAAGAGTTGACGGAGTTGACCAACGAGCAAGGCAAGATTTAAGCCGACATCAAGCAAATGAAAATTTGGATGGACGGCGACAGGCATGAATCGAAGATCACCGCGTTTGCCAGTGAAGCCATGCGTTTCACCGAGCGAGCCGATGACTACGAAGCCAAGATCGCTGGCTTGCAAGAAAAGCTACCCTCGCTCACCGCGCGGATCGATGAGCTTAGTAGGCAGTTGAACCAGATCGAAATCGAGCTGCTTGAACCATAGTTGCGTCGCGCGATCGCCGCACTCGGTTGACTCATGCATTGAGCCGTCGGGAGTTGCGAACCCGGCGGCTCTGATGTGGCTACAGTCGTTCGTCTAGCTCATCGAGACTTGGCCGCTCATTAACAATGGAAGCAACCAATCGCGAAGCTCAATCAACATTCCATTCTGAACTAAGTTCTTTTGCTTGATTTCTTCTAGAGGATTAAGGACTTCGTCAAATGCAAGTAACGTTTCTTTGTCGGGCTTAACAACGCTTTTACTGTTTGCAAGCGAGTCAAAGAGTAAGTTCTTTATTCCGCTCGTCTTTCCCTCCCAATTGAAGAAAAACCGACAATCGTAAAGAAATGACCACAACCTATAGAAGTAAAAGACGCTCGCATCTTCTTTCAATGTTACCGCTTTGCAAAAGTTCGAGCAGACCAATGGCTTGTCAAATCTAGCGAAAACAGGAGTTGTTATCGCTGATGCGCGACCTGTTGACTGGTCTGGGCCGCCACCCGATATCTCGATAACGACCTCTCCCGGCTTAAGAAGCTTGTCTGCATTCTTTGCCAGAATAAATCTCCTTGGCGGACTAGTAGACTCGATGCCATTAAGAGATTTTAGATCAGTCCCCCGGATACAGTAGACTTCGGTTTGGTAGTTGCCTGTCGCTTTGTCTTGCCCCCAGTCGCCAGACTTGTCAGACTCAATCATGTCGGCAATTTTTTGTTCGGCCCAACCAATAGGTATATGAAGTTTGAGGGCTTCACTGTAAGCCATCGGACCACCAGATGCCCGATAGGGCTTGCCTTTGAGACGGCTATCTCCCATGGCCGACGCTTGAGCACTGGAAATCGGGAAATCAAACTGCAAGAACCAATAAGAGTAAAGCAACTTCGCAAAGCCTTCTAGCTCATCATTGATTCGATTATTCAGCTCAATCTTTTCATATATCGCAAAGAGAAGGTCACCAATCTTCTTCTGCTGGCTGTACTCTGGAAGCAAAAGCTCAAGATAAGAAAATATCTGCTCGTTTAGACTGCATCGCAAGGTCATAACTGCATTGTTGTCCATTGCCTTCCTAAACAATGGACTTCGCAAATAGAATGCCATGAATTTATGGTAGGTGATATCGTTCTGTAGTGGTCGGAGTCGCTTAAGAAAACCACTAAAAGTTGCTTGTGGATAGTCACTAATTGCAACCGAGCTCATCCCCAGAGCATCGATAGTTTCACTGGTTCTCGTGAGAAGGATATCGCCTTCCTTTAAGGAGTAGATCCTCTGTTCGTCGATGGAAGTGTCCATCAAATCAGGCAAGTGCGTTGGGAGAAAATAGTTGTTAAATACGGTGGTGAATGAACAGAATGGCGCGCCGTGGCCCGCTTGCTCCGGCGTGGAAGAAATGCCCGAATTCATCTCGTAAAGATCACTGAACTTATACTTGGTCAGTTTGTTCACAGCTTTAATCTCCGCAGTTTGGTTGCTAGCTCTGCTTCGAGAACTCGGCTAGCCTCAAAGTGTCCCGCAAGATTATTCTGAAACTGCTTTAGCTTTTTACTAAACGCCTCAACTGAGATTTCCGTGTGTTCAACTTTGACATCAAAGTATTGGCCCGCACTAAAAGAAAAATTCTTCGACGCAATTTCGTCGTAAGTCACGATCGCCGAAAAGTCATCTACTTTCTTTTTGGAGTTGAACGTTTGGATTATCTGTAGTTCATCAGCTTGGCTCAATAACGTCTTCTGGTTTCGCCCTTCCTTTATACGTTCGCCGAGCTTTGATGCATCAATTAAGACGACATCCTGTTTGTTTGCTGCATCGATGAACAATATGGATACGTTCGTGCCCGTTGTTGCGAATATATTACTCGGCATCGAGATCACGCCGCCAAGCATCTTGTTTTCTACCAAGTGCTGCCTGATTGCCTTCTCGATGCCTGACTGCGCGGTGATGAAGCCGGTGGGAACGACAATCGCAGCACGACCATCCGCAGTCAATGAATGAATGATGTGCTGGATGAAGAGCAAGTAGATCGCCATCTTGTCTTTGTCTTTGTTCGGCACCTTCGGTATTCCAGCAAAGAACCGCTTTTTGTTTGCTGGCGTATCGAGTTGGTCCCGGAAGTCAGAGAAGTCGAGCTTGAATGGTGGGTTGGAAACAATGAAGTGGAACTTGCGGAGACCGGTTCCTTTGTCCTCCTTGTGGTATGGATCAAGAATTGTGTTCCCTTGGATCACGTTGGGGATCGAGTGAACCAAGTTATTTAAGATGAGGTTGAGCCGCAGAAGGCTAGAAGACTTTTGTGAGATGTCCTGGGTATAGATAGTGCAGCGATCTTCACCGATGGCGTGAGCCAAATTCATTAATAGCGTGCCCGACCCAGCAGCAGGATCGTTGCAAGTAACGTTCTTAACTTTTTTGGGAACAAGGCAAGCCGCCATGATTTTGGCAACCGCATGTGGCGTGTAGTATTCAGCATACTTGCCACCGCCGTCTTTGTTGTAGTCCTTGATCAGGTACTCGAAGAGCGTGGAATAGAAGTCAAACTTCTCTGCGAAGATGTGTTCGAAGCTGAAGGGCACCAGCTTGTTAATTATCGCTCTCGCAAAATCATCTCGTTTGGAAGCGACGTACTGCGTGACAGCATCGAACAATACGATCTTCTGACCGTCGTTGGTTTTGACGGAGAAGATATCCGCGTTCAACTTGGCAATGTCGAGTAGTGTTGAATCAAACAGCGTCGAAAAGTTGTCATCATT
>JAUMAI010000561.1:0-1710 GCA_032116775.1 Pirellula sp.
AATAGGAGGAGGACGCCCATGGCATAGCGTTGATAGAATTTTGTTTTCCAGTAGATTTATCGAGGGGATCTGTCACAGAGAGCTAGGCACTTTTTCCCAACCGGCCCAAGGTTCAAGCAACCCAGACTTTTCTGGTCTTTTTTCTTGACTTGATTCGTTTCATCAAACTGAAAACAAACTTTTATCGCTTGAGAATCAGGGAAGAAATAGAATTCATTTTCCCCCAAAGAGCTTTGATAATCTCGGACCTACATCGACTAGTCTGATTTGAACTCGTCCGGATTTGTCGATTGATGCAACTCGGGATTCCATAGTGCACACAAGAATGCAGAGGACAACTCTTCTTCATTAGCTGCTGACCGCATCGGCAAATACATATCCGTGATGCAAAGAAGTTTTTTCATGTCCCCTTACAGTCGACTTGCTACACTTTTACCCAACGCGGCCAGAAACAACCCAATCGTTTGGATTTCCCCATCGGCTTATCAGGACTATATCGCTTTAACAGCACCGTGTGATCATTTAGAAGCAGTTACCCACTACTGCCATCTTCATTCCAGGCACTAAAGACAAAGTTAGCCTTCTTCTTTTTGATGGTATCACCGTTGTAAAGAAGACCGCTGACCGCTTGAGCATCAGCCGCCAAGAGTAAATCCATCACCGCCATCGTCGTATTATCACTCACATCGAAGGCATCACCGCTATCTCCAACATAAGAACCTAAGAGACAATTGCTCGTTGTGGGCGTGGTAAACATCAAAGCCAAGTTTATAGGTAGTTTCCAGAGGCTACGATTTCGATTAGTCTCAAAGACTAAGCGTTATGGTTTCCAAATTCGACTTACTCGGAGCCTGGGATGTATTTGCTCTCCTCAGAACGTATTTTCAGCTTGATGTTATTGTTATTTACTATCCCATCAACAGTTGCTGCCCAGGCTCCAGTGAATCCGGAAAATGAAATCGTTATTCGTGCTGGCTTTGTCGCGTCTGCAGAACGGAGCTCTGGAAGTCGTGGACGTGTCTCGCTGCCTAAAGATCCGCTCGAAGCTGCTTGGCTAAAGGGTGAACTCGCACTTCCCGTTGCCGATCAGGCGGAGTCTTTGAGCGGCGCAGGGCTAACACCATGGAAAAAACTCGAAGCTGATGAAAATGGAGGGTTCACTGGCCGGGAACTCGCTGCCGGTTGGCTGGTCTGCTACGTTGAGGTCCCCAACGAAGGTGTCTGGCTACTCTCAGCGCAAGGTAATGGCAATGTTCGGGTCAATGGCATACCGCGAGTTGGCGACATTTACAGCAATGGCATGACCGAATTGCCAATCTTTCTAAAGGCAGGTAGGAACACTCTGATTTTTGCGGGCTCACGCGGCCGTATCGCCGCTCGGCTACAACCTGTTACAAAATCGCTTGCACTTAGCCTACGCGATACAACCTTACCACACGTGATTCGTGGTGAAAACGAACCGCTTTGGGGCTCGCTCTTGGTAATTAATTCTACCAACGACACACAAAGCGGCTTGCGACTGCGAGTCGGTGGCGATGGCTTCGAAGAAACCGTCCTTGACTTGCCCAGTCTTCCGCCGCTGGCGACGCGAAAAGTTGGCTTTTCAGTCAAGCCAATCACAGACTCGGAGGTATTCAAAAACCGAGAAACAAATTCGGCTAAGCTGCAAATCAATCTACTACCCAAACTGACGCTGGACAAAAAGGCTGT
>JAUMAI010000562.1:0-8394 GCA_032116775.1 Pirellula sp.
GACAGTTTCGTGTTTTTATCGCCAGCGACGTCGAGCCCCAATCCCGGCGACTCTTTCGACACAAGCATGGCCTCTACAGTCCAATCACGTCCGCTCTTCTGCGTCCAAACGACTCCGCGATACTGCAGCTCGACAATTGGTTGAAGCTCGACAGGGCACTCTGTTCCTGCGCGAAGGACTTGTCGATTTACCTTTGGTAGATAAACGATAGGTGTCTGCTCGGCAGCAATTTCAAACTCAGGCAAACAGCTCTCTATCGCACATTTCAGCCAAATTGCAGGGCCAGTTCTTTTCTCTGGGTTATATTCACCCAAGCAAAGCAGTTGGGGCAAACGCGAACGCAGCAAATCGATCAGGGGCAGCCATTCACCTTTTGCATCTGTCCACAGAATACATGACGGTGAAACTTCACCACTCGTGACACGAGAAGCACCAGACAATCCAACGATAATTGATTCAATAAGTGTCATCGCGCTACCCCACTCACGCTTACTGCATCAACATCGCACCGTTCTCGACTACTGGCGACGAATTCGGAGATTTCTTTGCGAATTAGAACGTCTCGCTTTTCGATCGCTACTCGAATCGCCTCGCAGGAACTACTCGCTGGCTCGACCATCGCTAATTCAATTCCCATTTTCTCGGTCCAGCCATCCAATGTCAGTTGATTATTCTTAAACTCATGAACGTTCTGGAGAAACTCCTTAAGTGAACTGTCGGACTTCGAGATATTGAATGTCTTTTCCAGCAACGTGCAGTTCCCCAGTTGATTCACTACTTGGAGAAGTTCGCTAACCGCTTGTTCATCAGATAGATTCAACGCTTGCACCATTCGCTCCCACTGAGCAAATGCCACCGTATGATCGACATCAAACTCGCAGGTTTTTTGTCTCCCGGATCTTAGAGGAATCTTCGACATCTTCCATCGTTCGAGATCCAGTCTGTGCCAGATCCACAGCAAAGAGTTGTATCGCGAAACCTGCTCGCGTTTCTCAACATTCATGGTTTGAACGTATACCGACGCATCGCTTGTAACTCCTTTTACAAGCGAATTAAGCCTTCCCCTTACAACTGCGATCGCGGCCGAGGGTTCCCTAACAGTTGCCAAAGTGGTTCCGTCCGTAGACAGATCGCTCGCATAGTTCGCAGTTGTTGTGCCGGATGCAGCCGCCCATCGTCCAGCCCATTGAGAACAGATCAACCAGCGATCAATGTGCTGGTCAATTACTTCTTGAAGCGATTTGCGAAATGAATCGGCGGCGAGATTATTCTGAGGGTTCAATCGCAACCATCGAAGTGCGAGAAACTGGGTGCACCAAATGATGTTTAAAGAGTTAAGAGAATTGAATTGACCGTTCTGGCCGTAGCGAAGGTCTCTAGCTTTCGCTGATTCCAACACGGTTTTCAGTGACTCGACAATGTCATCCCATACGACAGACAGATCTGTGGCCATCGGTCGAACGGTATCGCCCTTGAGCAGGTCTTTGTCAGAAAGCAATTGGCCTTGTCTATATCCCGCTGACCAAATGAATGATACGGCCCGAACAACATCATCCATCTGGATGGACAAACCATTGTCTTTTGCGACGGTCAAGAGACCTTCAAAGCAGTCGCCTGCAGTTCGTCCACCATTCGCGGTATTGTCCCAGCCGCTTTTTAGCCAAGCAAACGTAATTTCTTCACGAGTAAGTGTACGACCTGCAGTATTGAGCCGCGTGAAAATGTTCACGATTGCTTCATTGTACTCATCCTGTGACCATATGCTTTCATCAAATGGACGTAGCTCTAGGTAGGTTATCTTGCTCAGCTTGACATCGCGCAGGACTGACATCAGTTCGCCCATTGGGTCCAATACCTTGTCGATCACCGTTGTTGCAATGCCATGTTCTTCAAGAATCGGCCGAATGGTATCCTTGAATTGGCGTTCGCGAATGTTGGGATTCGCGACTACAGCATTCCACAATCGGCCGAGTCTCAGAAATCTTCCCGCGTTTTCCGGTGCGAATGCTTTCAGCAGTGGATCTTTATAGTTTTGTGGCTTTCGCCAAGTCGACTGTCCGTTAGTCGGGTCGGTTACGGCCCACTTCAACACATCGCGGTAATCGATGCCGATGATATCGTTTGATTGCTCATAGCCTTTCAAGAATTCAGGCACATCGAAACACAACGTTCCTTTTGACCAGTGCGGATTTGCAGCGCGACGACCACGCGCCTTGATGCCTTCCAGTTGTTCAGTCCAGTCGCGATCCTCTTGCTTGAACCCCCAGCCATCGCCGCAGAGCGCCAGAAGTAAACTCTGGACTCGTTGCTGGCCATCAAGAATCATGTGATAGGACGCTGGCGGATCGCGACGCACTACTGTCGCGCCGGTCGCGTTTGCCGTGCGGTCGACAACCTGCCAAAACTCACGGTGGGGAATTCCGCTCAGTTCACAATGATCAACTTTCCACAGAAGCAAGGTACCGAATGGCCAGCCACGGATTAGTGAATCTATTAGAAGCGTCACCTGACTTGGGTCCCAGACATACGGTCGTTGCAAATCCGGGATTACCACTGTCGCGCCAAGAGAACTGGAAGCACGCTCGATCAAAGCGTGCAAATCTTCAGACTTCGGTTCGTAAATGTTGGCCATGCTGATTAACGCTTCCTATTTCCGATGCTTACGAAAGTCTGCTTATAAACTGATGAGGCTAAGCCGGGGATAGCCGCGATACTCTTGGGAGCGGCATAGGGCAAGGAATCCAATCGATGAAATGTTATTGGCATAACTTCTCCAGAATCTCGCCTCGCCGAAAGATTCCAGCTAGCTTTTGCAAGGGCAAAGGGTGCTCGACGTATTCGGACCTTAAAGCTTGCTCGATGTCATTCAACGCGTGTTTGTGATACTTCTCATCATTTAGCTCCCAGGTTTTCAAAGCATTGGGGAACGTCACATGGTTAAGATGGCGCAAGGTGAACACTTGGTAAACGGTTAGCACCGAATCATGTTTTTCGATTGTGAACGAATTGCTGCTATCCTCGACGAGCCACTTCGAACCCGCCGTCAACACACGAACTGAAGCATTCTCCTTCAGCTTGGGTTCTGAGCCTCGAAAACTCAGCTTCAACAATTCGGCTAATTGATTACTGTCAAGTTTGGTAGCAACATCCACAATTGAATCGTGGAGCTCAAAACGCTTAATTCGCATATCTGCGAGTAAGTATCGGCCCATCAGCATGGCAGTGAAGTAAGAAGCGTAAACGAGCCATTCAGGACTACCTTCATCCATGCGTTGACGCATCTTCTCAGCATATCGGAACAGCAATGTCGCCATCACTGTCTGCGAACCATTCAAGTCATTAGTAAAGATTTTCTCATAGAGACTATTAGAGAACAGATCTCGGCTTTGAGCTTTTGCTTGGTGGGGACTTTCACGCCAAACCGCAAGGATAGCTTCTGCAGCCCGCGTGCTCTTGATCTGCCGTCGATTTGTCGGTTGGTCGTTGCGGCTGCGGAGGTAGCCAAAGGACTCGCCATCAGCGTTCTTCAATGAGGCGATATCGGTTTCAAGGGCTTTTTGTCGTGCATCATTCGAACGCAAGTCTCTAAGATCTACTGGGCTCTGACTGTTTGTCGCGTAGGTAATACTACGAACAAGCTCTTCGGAATTTTCAGGTAGCTGATAGATTCGAACCAACACAAATGCCTTCTCAATATCGATCATCGAGTCTCCTGCGAGATCTGCAATCGCCCGTTGAATTGTTTTGCAGGTTTGGCCGCCATTGATGATTTGCAAACCTTCAACCTGCACATGATGATCCTCGCCTTGTAGCCCGCTATGCAAGAATTTTTTGCAAAGCATCGTGAGGCCATTGTTGTAAAAGTAGAAGTTTGAACGCTCTTCTGGCTTATTTAACGTTTCGGAAATGGCAGAGTTTACGCGATTGCCTTGTAGCCCCAGATATCTACGAATGTTCCGGTCTAGTAACAAGTCACCGTGACGCGTGAAGAGTTGCGCTATTTCAGTGACTGCAATCTTACCGATCAAAACACGTCTGAAGTTGAAGTCCTCAACGATAGCTTTCCCTGTTAGTCGCAGCGTATCGTCAACCTGCTTCACGGCTTGCATCAGGCGTACGATCTCGTCGTGATTCACATAGATCCATGTCACTTGCTCAGCCGGGAAACCCGCATTGGCAATAATCTGCTTCGATTCTTTTGACCACTCGCAACCATTGCTGCACATGATTGCCCTTACACGCGGAATATTGCCTTCAGCAACCAGCGATCGGATTTCTTCGATTCTTGCCTTAAGCAATGGATTCGCTGTTATGGTAGCCTTGGGGTCGAACAAGTACCGGATCGCTTGAATAGCTTTTTAAATTACAGATTGTGGGAACTTGTTGGAACCATCATCTTAATTGGTGTATTTACCTTGAAAAAGTGTGACTGTGAACTCCCCGTCTTCCACAGAACCGATGTGCAATGCATCTACGCCGAAGTCGTTGCCGCCGTCCGTCAGGCATCCGAATGCATCATCAATTTGCAGGTCCAAATAATGCTTGACAGTTAGAAGGACGAAGGCCGTAGATCTCAACTTGACCGGATCATTCTTAATCTTAAGCCGCTCAGCAAATTCTTCTGCATGATCGTTCCCGAGCTTTGTAGCCTGACCATCAATTACGCTGATGTTCATACTCATTCTTGTATCTCCGACATAGATTGCTGTCTCTCACGCGCGGCCAACTTGAATTCATTGGTGTAGTGGCAATCGTTCCAACGATCACCGGTAAATGGATAGCTTCCGGAGAAGTCTTGAGCCTTTTCGTCCCAATTCCAGAACCAGGGGTATTCTTCGATGGGGCGTTTGGGTTCCTTGCCGCGATCCTTGGTCCATTTGATCTTCGGAGCCCATCGCAGAACGCCGGCACTCTTGCGACCGTTCGTCAAATCCAAGGCCATGAACGGCCGGATGTTAATGCGAACGCCATCGTTGATATCCGGCTGCCAGCCAATGGGTTGCTGATGTAATGCCTTCCAACGCACAAAGATGTCAAAAGGTGGCTCGCCCTTCAGAATATTGACGAGCCG
Source organism: Pirellula sp. (assembly GCA_032116775.1). Lineage (GTDB taxonomy): Bacteria > Planctomycetota > Planctomycetia > Pirellulales > Pirellulaceae > JAFLCP01. The sequence goes on from JAUMAI010000562.1 coordinate 5,072, forward strand.
CACTTGCAGTTCACGCGCAGCAACAAGTCTTGCTTCGGCCCCGGCCTCGCCATTCTTGACATCGATCTCTTGACGGGAAATCCAATCGCCGAGGTAGCTATACGTTAAACTCTCTAGCAGCTTTGATCCATTGGTGCCGGCCAGCTTGTGATAGTTAATAAGTGCAGAGAATCCATCTTTGCGTCCATCCCACACATGCCAGATAAATGGCCGATGGTGGAATAGCTCGCAGTGTTCTTGGAAAAGGTGGTTTCGCAGCCACTCATCGAGATTTGTGTTGTTCGAAACCCCTGCGGCCGTAAGCAATCGCATCAATCGATCTGCGGCGGGGTCTTCACCTCGTACAGAAGGAATACAGACTATTCCGTCATCGTCGACAAATTCGTCTAATTCACTGCAGCGATCAACGAGGTCGCGAGCTCGTTGACTAAGACGTATTTCGCTATCTAGCTCTGTAGGCCAGCGATAGCCAAGCAAGCGTGCTACTGCAACATGCAATGGTGCTGTTGATTGTTCGGGGCGTCCATGGAAGAGCCACTGTGTCGGATCATCGGATTCTGGTTCAGGAAGTCCAAATGGATATTTCTTATCAGCAACTTGCTGCCAGTGCTCCAAATCGAAAGGTACTTTGACTAATGTCGCATTAGTGACCATAACCTTTTGGTCTAGCCGGCGAACTTCCTCGACAAACTTTTCGTCAGCGGCAAAAGCCATGATTGGAAGTAATAAAGCCTCGGAATTCGGAATCAACACTGCGACAGATTTGTCAAACAAGTCTCCAACGTAGTTCGTTGAACGTAGATGACTAATCACGGAAATCGCAACACCGAGTTTCCCCCATGCTTCGCGGCCACGGTAATCTTGATTGTGCGCCTGTTTTCGCTCTTCGGCGGTCATCCACAGCACTTTTTTCAATTTTCTGTCCCACGCAATAACGTGCTCTCTTCCACCGTCACCATTAGACGACGTGGCAGCCATTTGAAACAATCGCCAGTGTTCGATCTCTCCAGGCATCTCCCAAAAGAGGCTAATGTAATGAGGAGCGTCGCCCGTTCCCAAACCCAGTCGGCAAATGCAGAAATCATCTAGAAGGCGAAGACGTGACAACTTCTCGACAGCAATACGAGCATCTGGATTTTTTACTTGCTCCTCTTGCGGAATTAGAATTACGCCTGTTGACTGTTGTCCAATGAGTCCAGCGGATTTTTCGGAGATATCTTTGCCCGATGAAACGTCAATCCCCGACATCAGATGATCATCAAGCGATTGATTCGCGGTCAGCCCCAATAGGGCGACATTAACAACATGCCCGCCGATCGTTTCAAACGCACCGGTCCCAAGTCTCGCTACAAAATCCCACTGCCGACGATTCAACAACGACTCTCGCAGCATTTTGTAAGTGGTTAGAAATAGCCAGTTCTGTGGAGTTACTAACGCCGTCGATCCGCCTTCATGACAGAACTCTAAACAACGCAGAACAAAGGAAGTCGCCAAGTCAGCCTTTCCGAGTCCGTACTGAGCATCGAGATAGTCTTTTAGAACTTTGTCCTGCTTTCCACGCCCGAGGTATGGCACGTTCGTGATGACGAGTGTGTACTTGCCTGCAAGCAACTCAGTCGCACGCGTTAGTCCTTGGGCAGCAGCAGCCAACTCGTGATCCTCAACGGTTGCTTGAGGATCGCTCGCAACAGTTTTCTTAAGAACGGATGACAACTGGTCCAATTGCTCATCTTTAAGCCTCCCTGGACCGAAAAATCGATGAGGATTAATCAAGCTACCCAACGTGTCCGCATTCGAGAACATGTCGTAAAGCTGCCCCCATTGGAATCCAAGATCAGAATCCGGCAATGCATCCTTGAGTGACTTCATCCAATCCTCGCGGCTGTTCCCCAACGGAATCCCACAGCACGCGATGTTTCGCATTGGTGGAAGTGGCTTGGGACCGGTGAACTTCCAAGCAGCAAGCGCCAGGTTGAAAGCTGCAATCTGAGTGCAGCGAGGATCGATCTCCATACCGAACAAATTATCCCGCAGGACTCCCTCGACGGCTTGTTCAGTTGTAAGCTCTTCTTCATGCATTCGTAATCGAACGAGAAGTTCAAAAACTGCAACTAGAAAATGACCGCTACCACAAGATGGATCAAGCACTTTCAATGCGGCAGCCGTTTTAGGCCAGCCTGAGTAGGTACCGCTCATCGGTCGCCACGGACCCAGGTTTGAATGGTCGTCCGTCTGCTCCGTGCTGCCTCCACTTGGCTCACGAACGAATCGCAAGTAGTCAAACGAGTATCCGCCCGCTTCCGTCAATGCGATCGCACTACGAAGTTCCTGTTCGTCTTTTGCATTTTGCGCGAGTGATTGATTTGCTGAAAGCACTTTCCCGGCATGCCATGCACCCAGAGTGTTATGAATAAGAAACAGAACCATGTAGTGTTCTGTGAATAATTGCGTTACCGCAGGCAGCGTCTGGCCAGTGATCTTTTCACCAGACTTATTGACGCGCTCTTTCTCATCGCTCTGCCAGAACTGGTAGACCCAACCAAGACTATCATCAGCACCAAATACATCCGAAGGGATTTCCTCCAGGATTTTCTCCAGCTTCAACCGCTTTTCACGCGCGTACTTCACTTGCAATAGAGGATCGTCAGCCCGAAAAATAGCTGGTAATGTCTTGGCTGCAAACTCGGCAGCCAATTCCCAGCGATCACGTACCAATTCATCCGCAAGGTCTTTCACATCATCCAATGAAACGCTGACACCAGATTCAGGTTCAAGCAAAAATGGATTGTCGGCGTTGTCCCCAAGGAATCTCGCAAATAACATGCGATGCCACTGAGCATAAGCGCACTCTTGGACGAGACGATCAATTGCTTGTGCCCCCGTCTGTGAATTGCGTCGATCGCCGATCTGTTTCGCGTGTGCACGCAACTTGTTACGAAGCGCCGCATCCGCCTCGTTCATCGTACCGCGTTTCCCCTCATGGACTCCCAAACCGCGAAGCGCTTCTTCAGCACCTTTCACCGCTTCAGTGCGAGCATCAACGATCGCTTTTTCAAGTTCACGACGAAGTTTGGGAGCTAGTGCGGCCATAGTACGATTCTCTGAGTTTCAACTGACGTTGTGCTTTGATTAGATGATGACGACGGGGCCTTCTTGCAGCTTGCCGACCAGCAATGCTTCCTGTGAAGCCAGCCAAGCCCTGACCTCTTCCGGCGTCTTGAGTGTGCCACTGGTAAGATGCACTCTTTGCAGCTTTGGCTCCAGCAATTTGGCGGCTTTGGCTGACACGCTGGCGAAACGGACCGCCAGTGCATCCGTCTTAT
>JAUMAI010000563.1:0-1554 GCA_032116775.1 Pirellula sp.
TTAACCGGTATGTCGACAGCGATGGCCGTCTAAGCGCTGACTTATATTGCAGTAAATTTCAACCGGCCCTGCGCATCTTCCGATCGCGTGACTTTTCCGGCATGCCAGAGATGATTCAGGTGGGCAATCGTTTCACCGAGCGCAAACGTTAACTGGTGAAGATCAAGCTTTCGTTTAAACAAGACTGGCATGACGTCCGCAGCAGAGGCGGGGTTTCGGCAGGCCTCTAAGGTTTCTTGAAGTCGTGCGTCGTGGTGTTCACGTAGCTGCTGCAGCCTTGTTCGAATACCGCCTTCCGTTGATCCTGGCGCTGCGCCAAATGGCTTGCCGTGCGATGGCAGAACCACGGTGTCATCAGGAAGTGGTTCAAATAAATTGAGGGAATTCAGGTAAAGCTTTAACGGGTCTGCATCAGGCTCTTGCGCCCAGACCGACATATTGGTCGAGATCTTGGGCAGCAGCATGTCTCCGGAAATCAGAATCTTTGCATCCTCGCAAAAGAGCGATGCATGTTCGGGGGAATGACCGTAGCCAGGAATAACCTTCCAGTTGTAGCGACCGATTCGAATCGTCTCATTGGGGAAAATTCGTCGAAAACTCTGCGGGACATCGGGCACAAGGGAAGGATAGTGTTCGCGACGTGCTCGCAGTTTTTCTAATGTCTCGGAGTCGGTGATGCCATGGCGGTCAAAGTGATTGGCCATATTGACGGCATCGGGCGCATCGTTTGCAGTCTTGATCGACCCATTGCCAGCCCATATGCGGGCTGACGCATATTCGGCATAGTTAATCCACAGTGGCGCCTGCCATTGATTTTTATCAATTCCGCTACAAAGCCAATAGGCAAGACCTATGTGATCCGGATGAAAGTGGGTGCAGAGTACGCGAAGAATCGGCAGCCCGTTGAAATGATCTGCGATGAGGGTGCGCCAGGCGGACTTGGTTTCATCCGTAGAAACACCAGTATCGATGACCGTCCAGCCTTTCTTTCCATTGATCTCATCTTCGAGCAGCCAGAGATTGATGTGATCAAGCGCAAAAGGAAGCGGCATGCGGATCCAGAACAGGCCTGGCGCTACAGAAATTGCCTGTCCGGTCTGCGGCATTGGAAAGTCTGAGTAACGAATTTGGTCTTCGGGTTTGGACATAAATTTCTAACTTGTATTAGGAGTACACTTTAGAACATAACAACATTAAGCAAACAGAAACAGGCTAGTCATAGTGAGGAGATTATGGCCACGTCTATGTATGAGCAGGGACTCGATAAAAATCCCGCCAACTTTGTTTCCCAGTCGCCCTTAAGCTTTATTGAGCGCGCCGCCCAGGTCTATCCGTACAAGACAGCGGTCATTCACGGGTCCCTTCAGCGGAACTGGGCAGAAGTATATTCCCGTTGTCGTCAGCTTGCCTCGGCGCTCCAAAAAAGTGGGATCAAGCGATTTGATACGGTCGCGGTGATGCTCCCGAATACACCACCGATGGTGGAGTGCCACTTCGGTATTCCCATGCTCGGTGCTGTGCTCTGTGAGCTCAACACCCGTCTTGATGCAGCAG
>JAUMAI010000564.1:0-4202 GCA_032116775.1 Pirellula sp.
GCCCCCAACTGCGACCGCTGGTGGCGATTCTGGACTGTCGGTTTTAGCCGCATCTTTGAGTACGGCGGCTGTGAAAGAAATCCAGAAGCAATGTAGCGAAGCTGGTGTCGACGTTCAAAAGATAGTTCTCCGACCATTTGCTGTAGCTCAATTATTGCAATTAGCTGATAGCGAACTTCGCAAGCAAAATCTCTTGATGGTGGATATTCTCGGCGATGAAGCGGATTTGACGATCGTTGAGAACGGGCAGGTCGTATTTATTAGATCTGTAAAATTGCCCTCCGAGGATGAAACAGTTGTTGGGCCTTGGCTTGTCGGCGAGATGCGCCGGACGTTAATGGCGGCAGCTGGACAACGCAATGGTCTGAAAGTGGATCAGGTCCTAGTTTGGGCTCATCAGACTGTCGCTGATTCGCTCTCGGATCGAGCGGCAAATCAATTGCAGTTGCCAATACAAGTTATTGATCCATTTACCAAAGTACGGCTCGATGACTCCGCGAAGACTGAAATCAGTGGCGGTCGAAAGAGTCGGTTTACACCGTTGCTCGGTGTATTAGTTGCTGAAGCTGCCGGAGCAAGGCAGGTCGTTGATTTCTTGAGTACCCGTCGCCGACCGCCGAAGAAGAAGCCGATTGGTCGCTATGCTTTAGCTGGCAGTGCTGCTGCTGCCGTTTTAATTGCGGGTGCATGGTGGTATCGCTCAACTCATACTGATCTGGACTATCAAATCGCTGAATTGAAAAAGACGAGTAAAGGTCTTGACCAAATGGTTGTGGTCTCTCAACAGAATGTGGCCCGTTGGAAAGCGGTCGAGCAATTTGTTGAGAGAGATGTTAACTGGCTTGATGAAATGTCTCGGATGGCCCAAAAACTTCCGCCGTCGAAAGACATCATTGTTCGTGATACAACATTCTTGTTATCGAATAACGAGAAGTCACTCGCGATTGGCCAGATTAATACTTCGGCATTGATTCGCAGTATTGATGTCGGTCCGACAGCGGAACAAAATTTGCGAGACACGATCCACAAAGTCGAAGGCAAACCAGCAGCTCGTTCGACAGCGAATCTGGAAGGTTACCCGTGGCTTGTTAGCGCTGCCATCGCCATTACCGGCAAAGAACAGACGGCAGCGAAAGTGACTTCATCCAACGCTGGAACACCACCCGCGAAGGCAGCAGCGATTGCACCGGTTGCTGAGGCTAAAGATGCTGAGGCTAAACCTGAAAATGCTTCAGTGAAGGCGGCAACGAACGCTGCTGCTACCGAAGATAAACAGAATGCAGCAGTCCCTGCTGCGGAATTGGAAGTCCCAGCCAGTGATGCTAAAGACTCGAAGGCTAATCCGGCGCAGGCTGAGCAAACTCAGCAACCCGAGGCCAAGCCATCGGGAGAGGAAAAGGAGCCACCGCAGGAAAATAAGGACAAAGTAGAGGCAACGGCTCCTGTGCTGACCGAGGAGGGTAAGCCAAGCTCTGCTGAGACTGCTGGAACGGAAGTCGTCGGTTCCAAGTAAGACGGTGGGGAATTGTTAATTCAGATTCGAGCTCAAACGTCCTGAAAGACGCTAATTCATATGAACCAACGTGAAAGAATATTAGCCATTGCAGTGGGAGCCTTAGGAGCGATCTTTGTCGCTCAATACGGGCTAACCTCTGTACGCAGTGGCTTTGATCGCAAGCAGACTGAACTAGAGAATCTACAAAAAGAGGTAGATAACAAACGGTCGCAGATTAACGATGGCATCATTGCTCTTCGTAAACTGAAAGAGATCACTCCATCGTCACTTCCTAAAGATCCTGAGAAAGCTCGATTTGATTATAACAAATGGTTGCAAGAAGTTGTTCATAGTCGAGGATTAGCGTCCGCGACAACATCCGTACTTACGGCAGCTCCTATCGCGGGTGCTTACACGAGATATAAATTCAATGTGGCTGGCCAAGGGAGCTTAGAGCAGATTGTGGATTTGGTCTACACGATCTATCAGCAAAACTACATTCATCGCATCAGCAAATTGAGTATCAAGCCAACTCTGGAGATGGGGCGGCTTGATTTCTCTATGGATATTGAGGCAGCGGCTTTATTTGATGCTGAACTCAGTCAGCCATTTCCGACAGCTCCATCGAAGCGTCTGTCGACAGCTCGTGACGAGTATGTGGAAGCTATTGTTCGCCGCAACATGTTTGGCCCTGAGAATCAAGCACCAAAGTTAGCAGAGTCTCGGAAAGAGCGTGTTGAGATCGGTCGTACGGCAGAAGGGACCGTGAGAGCGGATGATCCTGACAAAGGACAGACTCTATCTTATGAAATCGCGGGCGAAGCTCCAGCTTCCGCTGAGGTAGATCCCAAGAGTGGGCGTTGGAAGTTTACACCATCCGAGAAAGGGACTTTTAAACTACTAGTGCGGGCTATCGATAGCGGCTTTCCGGCGAAGACTGCCGAGCAAATGATTGAGATTGAAGTTGTCGATCCACCTCCGCCACAGCCCGTTACAGTTGTTGAGAAGCCTAAGTTTGATTCAGCGGCTCACACGTTTATTACAGCGATTATCTCGGGGAGAAAAGGACCGGAAGTTTGGCTCCTATCGCGAACAGATAATCAGACCATTAGCGCCGTTGTAGGCGACCAGATTGATTTGGGATCCTTAAAGGGTAAATTGGTGGAAATCGGTAAGGACTTTATTGTCGTGGAGACCGATGGCCGACGCTGGACTGCAGGAATGGATGAAAGCCTAAGTGCCGCTTTCAAAAGAAGTGCTGATGATTGATGCTGATTCAGTCTCAAAGCCCTCAAAAATTTTAATTCGAATCGCTCCCTTGATGTTCTGGGGAGCGGTTTTTTTTCTTCTCTTTGTCGCCACAATTATGGTCTTGGTGGTTGACGTTCCACGCTTGGATACAGCTTCTGTATTTGGTGAAGAAGCGCTAGACAGGGAGCCTGTTGCGGTTACCTTGCGACCTTGGGATGATGAAGTTCTCTTGGCGACTATCGTAGTGGAAACACTGCTCGGCTTGCTGTGGCCTATATTTTTTATAGAGGCTGCATTGGTTCTTTGGTTTAGTCGAGAACTTCCATGTCGAAAGTCTTGGCGCTGGCAGTGGTTGTTCATTGGTCTCTGTCCACCGCTACGTTTAGCTCCACCCCACTTGTTATGTGCGGGAAGGCACTGGTTGCCATGGCTCGGCTGGTGCGAAGGTCATTATAGATTGTATCGCCGGGTTGAAAGATTATTTAGCGGCCCGATGGTGATTGTTGCATCGTTCATATTACCGGTTTTGATTATTGAATGGACGATGCATGATCGGTTGTTATCAACTCCATGGCTACGAGTTTTGATGCACGTCAGCACGGGAGCGATTTGGTTCGCTTTCGCCTTAGAATTCATTCTTATGATTGAGCTCTCCAATAGAAAGCTGAGTCATTTGAAAAAACACTGGATTGATATCGTCATCATCTTGCTGCCGCTGCTTTCTTTCTTGCGCTCTCTAAAAGCGATCAAAGCAACCAAAATCGCGAAGTTCACCAAGCTACAGCAGCTTTCGCGCATGCTGCGGGTGTATCGGCTCCGCGGGCTCTCGACGCGGGCTTTTCGTGCCATAGTTGTGCTTGATGTGCTACAGCGTTTTGTCGGAGGTGATCCCCAAAAACGCTGGCAAAAACTTAAGACGGAAGAAGCGATGAAACAAGAAGAACTTCGTGAGATTCAAGAGGAACTCATGGAGTTGGAAAAGCTAATTGCAAAAAGCTCGCAACAAGAGAAATTGCAAGTGGACAATCAACCGGAGTCTTCTGAATAAAAAGCTATCTAAAGCGAGGCTTTATAAATAACCGGGGAAGTATTGCCGCCTCTCTCCTCGTGCGAACCATCGACACCGCGCCTGTCCCCGCTTTATGCCTGTCCACGCTTTACTCAATTCGTCGCTCACTTGGTGGTGTTGTTGCTAGCGAACTGCTGACACGTGGTCGCAATGCCTGTCCCCGCGTTGGTCACGTCGCGAGCCAACGACGCAGCGTCTGTCCCCGCGTCGCTCACTTGGTAGCGCTATTGCTAGCTCGAACTGCTGACACGTGGTCGCAATGCCTGTCCCAGCGTTGGTCTCCCCGCGTTGGTCACGTCGCGAGCCAACGACGCAGCGTCTGTCCCCGCGTCGCTCACTTGGTAGCGCTATTGCTAGCGAGCTGATGGTACGTGGTCGCAATGCCTG
>JAUMAI010000565.1:0-14073 GCA_032116775.1 Pirellula sp.
GTTGATATGCTCTTCGTCGACACCCGCCACAATGCAGCTCGAGCACGACAGGAACTTACTGCTTGGGCTCAGCATGTATCGCGTTATATCGTGTTTCATGACACCGAAGCCAACGGAGTACATGGTGACAACGGCGGTGAGGGTTTGATTGCTGCAATCCACGAATTGGTCGAGCAAGGGACATGGTTCATCGCGGGGCATTATCCCAATCAGTATGGGCTGACCGTTCTCTCGCGCGATGTTGCCGATAAGCCACCGCGCAAGATTTGGTTATGGCCACCAGGTTTCGGCCCCGGCACCGAGATGTTCGAGATGCTGCAAGAAATCGGCGTCACCGAACGCCCTAACTGTTCCTGCAAGTCGACCGCGCTGCAGATGGACCGCTGGGGCATAGCGGGCTGTCGTGAAGAGCAAAATTTCAAATGGATCTTGGACCAAGTCAACCACAACGCCGCTAACTGGTCCTGGGCAGAGAAGCTCCAAATTGCCGCTACCGCTGCACTCGACACCAAGAACTGGAAGCTGGCTTGGCGTTTGAATCCACTTGATTTGAATCGTTCGTTGATTGAAGAAGCGGTCCGTCGCGCTGAAATGAAAGGGTATGAATAATGCGATTTCTTTGTCTTTGTCCAACTTACAATCGTCCCTGGCGGCTCTTGGAAGAATCCCTCGCCTGTTTTCACTCGCAGGTCCATAAGGACGCGTTCCTACTGATTTACGACGACCTCGGTGTCTTCCCCGAACAACGTCGCGACAACTGGGCCCTAATCTCGGCCACCACCCGCGAACCTGGCATCGTCGAAAAATACAACCGCATGCTCGAAGTCTCCCACGAATTCGGCCCCTTCGATGCCATCGCCCTCTGGGATGATGACGACATCTACCTTCCCAACCATCTCTACTACCACGCCCAAGTACTCAAGGATTACGAACTCAGCTACCCTAGCCACGTCTGGAGCACCTACACCGGCGAGCGCCTCATCGAACCCAGCGGTGGGCTTTTCTGGGCATCATTGGCAATACGGCACGATGCCTTTGTGCGAACGGGGGGATTTGTGCTGACCAGAAGAGCTGATTTTGATCAGCAGAGCTTGGGGCGGTGGATGCGGGAGTGTACTCGCGGAGAACTGGACCGATTCGGTGAGCCAACGTACGTTTTTCGCTGGAACGAAACGGATTGTCGACATAGTCAAGCGATGATGAGGTCTCCAAGCGATGTAGACTGGTACAAAGATCTAAAGATGTAAAAACTGGACTGCTATTCAGGGCAATTGCACCATACGTTGTTATCCGAGCATGACTTTCTCCAAGTCGCTTTCGTCCCAACTTGCTTGGAGTCGTTAATTCTTCACCGCTACTCTGGCCGTTTTTTCATTCTTTAGCGAGCGTGACCGGCATTCCGCAGGGTTGATTCAAGAGATTGCGAAATCTGGGTAAACAAGAAGCGGCCTTTCTGCCATGATTAGGGTCTCTAACATCCAAATCAAAGGCAGGAGGCCGCTTAAAATGAGCTTGAAGGATTCAACCGGTGTTTTCAACCCCACTTCCGAAAAAAACACTCCCGAGGAGGCCCTGCTTTGTCTCCAACAAACACAGGAGCAGGTGCGGCACTTTATTGTTGATGCAGCCCGTTCAGGCATGTCATTCAATGAAGCGGAGCGAAACGTTTGGGAAATGGTCAAGAAGGTAGGCTTCGTCGCTATGGAGTTGCTACTGAGACTTCAGGGTAATGGGGATCTGGGCAAACAGATCAACGCGGTGAATGACAAGGTGCTGGAACGAAGCCCAGCCCCCGTTGTCACGACCGTTCGATCGATTTTTGGACACCATCACTTCGAAGAATTTGCCTACAGCTTGGGCAACAAACGCAAAGTAGAACTGTATCCTATCAGTGCCAGACTCCAACTCCCTGAGCATCAATGGTCCTACCTTTTGCAGGAATTCTCCCAGCTGTTTTGTGTCGATCAAGCGTTTAATCAATCAGCGAGAAACCTAGAAACAATCTGGGGAAGTAAATTTTCAGTCGATACCTTGGAGCAAACGAGCCAACGGATGGGCAAGCACGCGGATCAGTTTCTCGATCGCTTGCCAGTTCCTAAGAAAGAGGAAGAGGCTGCCATTCTAGTGGCCTCCGCAGACTGCAAAGGTGTACCACTAGTCAAAAAAGACACCGAGAAGGTAGCAGCCTTTGAGAAGACCAAAAAGAATCCTGGCAATCGACGCATGGCCACAGTGACAACCCTGTACTCCGTTGATCGATTCGAACGTTCTCCTGAAGAAATTGTGGCAGCATTGTTTCGCGATGATAGGGAAGGCGCCGATAACAAACCTAAAAGGCCCAAACCAAAATTCAAAAATACAACGGCTCATTTTCCCACCGTCTACCTTGATCAAGACGAGGAGATTCAGATCAGTGGTATCCACGAAGGAATCGCTTGGCTCAAAGAGCAGGTGCTACTGCGACGGCAAACCGACCAGCCACTGGTGCTGTTGATGGATGGCCAAGAAAGCTTGTGGGACGTCGCCGCCATGCACCTATCGTCCGAAGCGTTTGTCCCCGTTCTCGACATTATTCATGTTTCAACGTACGTCTGGAATGCATCAGCACTGCTGCATCACGAGAGAAATGATCGCGAAGAATTTACACGCGACCGATTACTCCGAATACTTAATGGTGAGGTTAAATCTGTCATTCGAGGTATGCGGCGAATGGGAGCAGTGCACGAGCTGAGGGGGGGAAAAACTGAATGAACTTGAAAAGATCTGCAAATCCTTCGAGAATAATAAGTCCCGTATGAAGTACGACCAATATCTCAAAGCGGGATATCCGATTGCATCGGGCGTAATCGAAGGCGATTGCAGACATCTCGTCAAGGATCGCATGGAGCGAAGCGGCATGAGATGGAAATTGGAAAGTGCTCGTAGTATGCTCAATGTTCGAGCCGCATTTCAAAGCGATTACTGGACCTTGTTTCAGCGAACAAGAATCAAAGAACAAACGGAAATTGTGCACCCGAACAGAACCCTCACTGAAGGTTACGCACCGCTTACACTTGCGTGCTAGCATGCGGAATGCCGGTCACACTCATTCGGATTTACGTTTCGTATGGAACCATCAAGTCCACCCCTTGGGGCTACAGTATAAGTGTGCGTGGATTCAGTTGATCTGGCCTGTAAATTTCTCCGTCACTGTCACACACAACCATGTCAATCGTATTCGTCGCCGAACGAACGATCTCGCAGAAGAACGCTTCGTCTCGACACTCTACAAGGTAGCCATAGTTGTAGCCTTTTTCGGATGCGGCGACTGGTAGTTCGTGATCTTCAAAAAAACGGGCGCCCTCAATTCGGTCGTAGAACGTGAAACTTGGGCCCGATGTTGGATTCAATCGAACTGAGTTATTGGCGTCGACATAATCGTAGCCCAAACTTTTCAAGTGATCACTGAAGGCCTTGAAAAAGCAGATGTCTTTAGCAAGCAAGTATGCACTCTTCATTATTGTGTCAACTCCTTGATGATTGCGACGAGTTCATCGAAGTTTCGTGCAATCGGAATACCTTCGTTAGCGGCTCGCGTCCAAGCGTGGGTCGAGTAATTATCAGGAGCGTAGCCAATTATCCGCCGAGATTTGTCTGTCAGAGTGGCGGCAGTTTCTTGCATCTGCCCCGCAAGACCAGTTGCGCGACCACCTTTGACTTGAATAACAAATTGGTCCATCAAGATGTCTACTTCGCGAGTACCGCCCGCTACGTTTGCTGGAAGATGCTTGTTGACATCCAGAACCCGTTTCGGAAACAACGCTTCAAGCTGGGTAGCCGTCCCGCCTACATGACTATCCGTAGATGTGAATACGCGGCCTCCTGTAACTTGGGTATTGCCAAGCAATTTTTCTAGCGGAATACTCTCTGCGTTGTCAAGTAGCAACTGTTCCCTCGAACCCACGGTTGGCTTCATAAGCGAGGGCTGGCGTGAGACTTGTAGCAAGCCTGCTCCGATCAGAATTCCATCGCCAAAGTTCTCAGGAGTCATTCCTTCTTCGTAGAGTTTTGTGCCATAGGAATAACTTCCATAACCTACAGCAGGAACAGCAACGTACGGTGAAGCAAGTACAGGCGTAAGTCCAACGGCCCGGACGGGAGTTATTAGCAGCCCTCCTTCTGCAAAACGATTCGTAGCCAGTAAAAAGGACTCTTGCGCATTCAGGCCATAGCTGATGGTCGTATATGCTGCTTTTTCGTAGCCGTTCTTCGATTCCTCTGCCGCTTCTGCTGCAGATGTTCGCATAGCATCATGCGCTGCTGTTATTGCCGCTCGCGATTCTATGAAGACCCCAGTATAAATGCAGCGCAAGCCAAACCAAACAACGAACCCATCTGATGCTGGATTTACAAAGTTCCAATGAGACCTTTTCATTTCCGCATCAAACGGCTTTACAATTTCCTGCATTGCATAACCAGGCTTCCCAGGTTCAATTTCCTTCTTCTTTTTTGGAAGATTATTTGGGATACCCTTCGAGGAATCGGTGTCATTATTGCTTGAATCTTCAGGTGCCTGTTCATCCTCGAATCCTGTCAAGAAACCATTCGTATTCCGCTGATTCAAACCATTCCCGTTGCCAACTCTTTCACGTCCCCCAGTTAACCCATCGTCCTCCCATCCCGTTCCTTCCGGCTTATCTCCCAGCAAATTCCCAACCCCATTTTCCCAGTTCGCGTACACATTCGACGTGGCGACGTTATAGGTTTCGCGGGATTGGCCTTCGGTGAAGAGCAAGTCAGTGAGCGATTCGCGGCTGGAGAGTTGCCAATCTTCCATTGCATCAAGCATGGCTGCATCATGTGCGGCTTGGGCACTCGCACGTGAGGTCGAATAAGCCGCTTGCGCATTGGCGGCGGTGATGGCTTTGACGGTCCAAGGAGTAGTGCCAAGTGTGGTCGAGCCGCTGAGGGTATTGGCCCAGGAGGTGTCGCGGGCGGCATAGTACTGCGCGTCGCGAGTCTTAATCGCGCTGCGGCGCGTGGCCCCTTCGACGCCTGTGTCGCCGTTGGATGATGCTGAACCATACTGGGCATCGATCGATGCGACCGCTTGATCGTAGGTGCGTTCAGCCCCTGCGATCGAGAGGCTTCTCTGTCTTTGGTCGCTTGAGCTAATGTGGAATTGAGTTGCGTTAAGGCCGCCTGTTCGGCACTCTTGCGAGCGGCTTCGGCATTAGCAGTGGCTGTGCTATGGGCACTGTTGGCATTGTTGACCGCAGTCGTGTGAGCGGATTCGTTACCCGTGAGTTGCTTTTGCAAATCCGCATCCGCTAGCGCAATCTCTTTATCGCGATCCGCTCGCATTGTCGCTTCGGCGGCTGTTTCGCTGATCGTCATCAGAGTCGAAAGATACAGCTCACGGGCCGTGGCGGTTGTGGTTTCATAAGCCTTAATTGCTGTGCCGACGGTCGATGCATAAGTGATACCGGCATTCTTGACACCTGTCGTGCGAGCCAGAATGTTGGCAGTATTACTGTTGGTATAAGTGGTTTCGATGCCACCAATATCGACACTCCATTGCAGATAGTTCGGTATCTCGTTCTGCCACCACTGCGCCCTGAGTTCTGCGATCGAAGCTCGTGAGGCATCGGCTACGAGGAGCGCTGTATTGGCCAGCGACATTTAAATAAATGAAGAAAATGCAGGACTATCGAGCGCCAATGATTTCATCGACTACCCAAGGCTCTAAACTTTCGGTAGTGAGTTCAGCAGCTCGCTTTTCATCAAAAAATGGAGACAATACTTTACACGGGACGCTTGCCTTTAGTTTGATCAGACTTCCGTCCGCCATTAGTACCACGATGTACTTTTGCCGAAGATTCAAAAAATCAGCCACAGCAACATTGCTTGACGGAAAAACAGGAAGCTTGCTTGGCTTTGTCCAGTCAAATTCGGTCGGCACAGGTGATTGAGTCCCGACTATGAACTTCGGTGGTAACTCTGAGAGGGATTGGATTTTGTGTCCCGATTCCGGAAAGTTCAATTCGAAAAGTGAACCACTTCGATCGATGAAGAACGTCTCACCTGAGGTTTTGGGTGCAGGAACTGCTACTGAATAAACTTCCGCTCGCCATCCGCTATCGATGCCTTCTATCGTTGTCGAGAACAACGGGTAGTGTTTCTTGTTATTACAGAAGGTTTCTATACTCAAGTGATAAACTTGGAAGTCATTTCTCAAGGCTGTATCAATTCTTTCATTGCATCCGGCTGTACTAAAAATAAAAATAATCACGGCCTTAGGGCAAATATGTTTGATATGTGTGCTAAAATCCAAGATTTTGCTGAAATTCATGCCAATAATCCTGCCAAAAGTTTTCATATTTTTCCGGATGAAAAGCGGTGCCTGGTCCAACTACAGTAACGCCAACAACGGTGGTATTGTACGAATCAGGATAGCTTTTTGCGAAGGTCTCCAAATCTGGCCAGCGGACAACCATCATCCCCTCACCACCAAAGGTTGCACCCCACCAGCAATCATGTTCGAAATCATATGCTGCGAAATCAAATCCTGGCGACTCGGCAGTTTTTGTACCCGAATGAATCCTGGGCTCCACTTCAAACATGCAGCAACCGAGCGATTCTGGCGGATTTGGACCACCGTCGTAGTAATGATTTGCGAAAACAAGAATATCCTTGTAGCCTTTGGCCTTCAATTCTCTTGCTGCCAGAATAGCCATTCCAAGCGAAAGGTCGGGACGATCCTTTACGTGGAACATTCTAGTTGGTGCTCCGAATAAGTTCAGCTTTCCTGCGTACGCTTGAACCACTCCGAGACAACCAACGGACTTAACTTTATCATAGTCTATTGGCAGATCCGGTGCCGCAGAAGCACTCCATTCTTCCAGAGTTAACTTAATGAGTGGCTCTTTGTTGCTCGCAGAATACGGGATATTTAAGCCGAAGTCATGGGATGTCTGGTTTAATGCCATTTCCGAGGTTAAAGCCGTCGACAGTGAGTTAATTAAATCACCGGGAAGCCAACCTACATTTGGATCTCGAACACGATAGGCTCTTCTGAATCTATCCATCATTTCCAACCCATGCTGTCGCTCAAGTTCCAACATTTGTTGCGGCGTAAGCCAAACGATTGGACCTTCCGAAGGTGGTAGTATCGGTCTAGGAGTGGCCGTCTCGTCCGACTTTAATCCTGAATCCTTTGGGTCGTCATCACCATCCTCCAAGCGAGTCGTGTTAATGGCACCGTCGCCTCCCATTGTTCCAACTCCACCTTCGCCGTAACCAAGTACGGGGACATATCCCGTCCCCTCCGGCTTATCTCCCAGCAAATTCCCAACCCCATTTTCCCAGTTCGCATACACATTCGAGGTGGCGACGTTATAGGTTTCGCGGGATTGGCCTTCGGTGAAGAGCAAGTCGGTGAGCGACTCGCGGCTGGAGAGTTGCCAATCTTCGATGGCATCAAGCATGGCTGCGTCATGCGCGGCTTGCGCATTAGCACGTGATACAGAATGTGCGGCTTCTGCATTGGCGGCGGTGATGGCTTTCACGGTCCACGGGGAAGTGCCTAGAGTGGTTGAGCTGCTGAGGGTGTTGGCCCAGGAGGTGTCGCGGGCGGCGTAGTACTGCGCGTCGCGAGTCTTGATCGCGCTGCGGCGCGTGGCCCCTTCGACGCCAGTGTCGCCGTTGGATGATGCTGAACCGTACTGGGCATCGAGCGAAGCGACCGCTTGATCGTAAAGACGTTCAGCCCCTGCAATGGAAGCTTCTTTGTCTTTGGTCGCTTGAGCTAACGTGGAATTGAGCTGCGTCAAGGCAGCTTGCTCGGCACTTTTGCGAGCGGCTTCGGCATTAGCAGTGGCTGTGCTATGGGCACTGTTGGCATTGTTGACCGCAGTCGTGTGAGCTGATTCGTTACCCGTGAGTTGCTTTTGCAAATCCGCATCCGCTAGCGCAATCTCTTTGTCGCGGTCTGCTCGCATTGTCGCTTCGGCAGCTGTTTCGCTGATCGTCATCAGAGTCGAAAGATACAGCTCACGGGCCGTGGCGGTTGTGGTTTCATAAGCCTTAATCGCTGTGCCGACGGTCGAGGCGTAAGCGATACCAGCATTCTTCACGCCTGTCGTGCGAAGCAGAATGTTAGACGTGGTACGGTTGGTATATGTGGTTTCGATTCCCCCAATATCAACGCTCCACTGTAGATAGTTTGGTATCTCGTTCTGCCACCACTGTGCTTTGAGTTCCGCGACACTGGCATTTGAGGCATCGGCTAAGAGATTCGAGGTATAGGCCAGCGACCGACGCACATTGCCACGCGCTGCCAGATCGCCCGCTGTATGTGTTCCCCACGCCTGTGCGGTATTATTGCGCCACACATTGTCGGCGGTTGTAATCGCCTTACGCAAATCGTTATCCGCTTCCGTGTAGAGCAATGTGCGAGCACCAATAATTGGAGCCGCTGTGTCGGTATAGGTTTTCTCATCACCGGCCAAATTGGTAACATACGTTTTGCCTGCTTGTCCCATGTCGGTGATCGCATCCGCTACGCTACCGACCTGTACAACGCCTTCGGTGTAAGTGAGATTCGCATAAGCAACCCGTGAATTGCGAGTTACGTGCGCTAAGGCATCTTGATACGCTTTATCAACAGCGGTCGTTGCGGCCCCTTCGTCTAAGCTGGCTAGGGCAACTTGATATGCTTTCCAAGCGGTTGCGGAATCAACGGCTGAGCTTTTCTCGATGGCCGCCGATGTGCTTTGGATGTTTGCACCTGAAGTGTCGAAATCGGTGTTCAAATCGTTTGAGGTGTTTGTACTTGACGTGGCGTGCTGATTCTCACGTTGTGTTACGGCGACTGCGAGTTGCGTCTCAGGTGCGGCGATCGATTGAATGTATTGCACATCCGCATCGGCCTGATCATTATCGCGCAACGTTCGATCGAGCCAGGCCGCGATCTGCCGGCCCGCATCGACTAAGGCAGTGGTCGTGATCATCGCAGTGCGAACAGGAGCATATTGTGAAGCCCATGAACCACTGGCATTCGAGGATGTCGCACTGTCACAATTCCACAAGAAGATACTGCTGCCGGCTTGCACGCTCGATGTCACCCAATTCCCTTGCGCTGCAGCTTGAGCGCCTTTGCGGGTTGCATCCGCATTGGCGAAGGCGGTAATCCAATGGACATCTGCGACGCCTGTGCTGGCCAACGTAGTACGCAGGGCGTTGGCCGTAGCATTATCCGCTGTCGTGATCGCAGAGTTGGTTCCCTGGGTACGGGGTACCGTTAGGCCATTGATAGTCGATGTAAAGGTTGACTCCAGCGTATTGGTGGTCGTTGTATACGTGGTCAGCGCGGTGTTTTGCGATGAAATCTGCGCGACCAAGTTTTGGCCGGTCGTATTCGCAGCTGCGATGGCGGCATCACCTACGTCACCGGCCCGTATAATGTTAGAGGCCTTCTCGCTCGCCTTAAAGATAACTGTGGCCTGCGCGATAGCCGTCTCTGCTGCTGCAATCGCCGCTTGGGTGTACTGGTCAATATGCTTCTGTTTCAAAGCCGCTCCCGTGGCTTCGGCCAGTGTAACTTTCGCCGTCTGAACCCGTAGAGCATGGGCCACCTCGGCATTGGCCACACTAATGCTGGCGGTAACGATAGCCCCTATGTCCTCCTTGCTACGCTTGATGCTGGCTTTAGCCGCATCCTTACGAAGTGTCGACGCGGCAGCTCCCGATTGTTTATTTGTGGATGTCGATGCTTGGACCGAGCCATTGGTAAACGATAGTTCGGCTGTGTTGAGTTGATCGACAACATTCTGCTCGGCTGTATTCAGCAAAGTGGTGAGCTGAATCCGATCATTCTTGGCGGCCAAGGTTCGAGCCTGGAGTGCGTTTCTGCGGGTTACATATTTCGCCGAATCTGCGGTGGCGACTGCGAACTGTAGAGCGGTCAGGGCATTTTGACCCGTTCCATGTGCGGATTCCTTGCGGAGCCGATGACTTTCCGCTAGGGTGCTTTCATAAGCAGCTCGTGCATCGGTTTTGCTGTAGATCAAATCTCCACGGATTCCGGCTTGACTGGAATAAAATGCGTTCGCGACGCCTGTCAAATCACTGCTGAGATCGGCAGAATCCTCAGCGACATTGGAGATGAAGGTTTTATTGGCGTCCAACGTGGAATCGTTGGCCGTTGTGGCTTGTGTGGCTTCCGCTGTAACGAAAGTGTCACCGTTGGTTTTCAGCGAACCAGCCGCTGCGATATCGGCAGCTCCTGCCGCATTCACCCAAGTGATGTAATGGGTCGAGGAATCGGTGACGCGGGTCTTTTCCGCTTTGGCGGTTTCGACCGTTTTAACGCGAATCGCTTCACCTTCGGCGGTTCGCTGTGCCAATAACAGCGGTTCTCGTAGGCTGGCAACTTGAGCATTGGTTGAAGCGACAATCGCCGCATAGCTAGCTTGTGCCGCAGCCATTTCCGCGGCGGTGATTTGATTGAATGTGAACTTCGCTTGGGCAATTGCCAGATTTTTACGGGCATACGCGAAAGTAGGCTCCGCATTCTTTAGGACTAGGGCCTCGCCGTGGAGGAAGTCACGCAAAGCATCCGCATCAGTAATCTTTTTGTCCCGTTCGATCTCTGCGACACGAACTTTCCAGTTTTTGTAAACCAAACTTAGCGCGATCTGAAATGCCTTTAAGGCCGCGATCTTACTGGTCAGTTGAGTTTGGCCGGTGCTGTTGGTGCCGGAAACGAAGGACATCAGAGAGCCGAGCACATTCTGCACATACGAGGTGCCCGAATTGGCCTCGCCAACAGTGACAGTTTTGATTTCTTGGAGATAGTCACCCAGGAAGGAAAATGTTCGATCCTCAGAATTGGTCGTAAAGGTATCGATAGCCGTCTTAAACAAGTTTTGGAAGGACAAAGCCGCATTGGCTAAACTTAACTGAAACTGCCCCCAAGGAGATGCCTGGCTGGTTGCAAAGTCGGCGACACGGCTTTGGTGATTCTGATACGTGGCAACTGTTTTTGCTGACTTGGTTGTGGTTTTATTCACGTTTTCGTTGCGGTCCGCTTGACCGACTGCGGTTCCGTAATCCAAGTCATGTTGCGCATTGGCCTGGAACATCGACAAGAAAGACTGAAGCACTTGAGTGTTGTACTGAGATGATGAATTCGCACTGCTGTTAGCTTCAGTAGTGATGATAGAGGTCATCATATCGTCATACGCAGACACAAATGTGGCAATGGCCACTCTGGTATCGTGGTCGGTAGTTTCCGAATCGACCGTATTGAAATATTCATGTTGGGCACGGAGCTCCACGTTCTTGTAGGTATCGTCCGCTTGACCTTTACGGTAGGTCTCCCAAACGGTGGCCATGGAGATTTCAAAATCGTATTGCGTAGCGGCTAGTCCTTGGAAATAAGCTGATTGAGCGGCTAGGTCATACGGGGCAGCCATTTGGAAATCGGCCATGTATGGGGCATTGGCGTAGCCCTTAGTTTTATTGTGAGTGGCATATGACATATTGAAGTTGTAGGTTGTGGTGGCTACATTTTCGACATGTTTCTTGTCTGCTGCAGCGGCGCGCATTTCCGCCAGGTAGATGTTCATACTCGTATCAATGTCTAATTGGTATCGAGTATCATTCGCCGCATCCCTCACGTCACGCTGCTCTTGAGCCTTGGCCAACGCAGCGGCTTTCTGGGCTGCAGCCACGCGATAGGCGTGAGCCTTAGACTCGTTATTGGCTGCAAGTTTCGCATCTTTCTCCTCTTCGGCTTTGGACTTCGTATGGTTTTTCTTGGCATCCGACTTCGAGTCCGTGGCGGTCTTGGTCAACTGAGCTTCAGCCAATTGCCAACGGGCTGCTGGCGTATCGAGAAAACCTGCAAAAGGAGAGAGCAAGTTGACAGGTATGGCTGATTTTTCCTTCGTATTCTGATCATCCGCATCGGCTTTACTGGAGATTAGGTTGTAGGCTGCGTTGATTTGTGATTCGGCTTCTTTATGAGCAGCATCCGCTTCATCACGAGCGCGCTTTTCAGCGGATTGGGCAATCGCGACCTGCCTATTGTATTCAGCAGTGATCTTTTGATCGCGAATCCAATAGTTCATTTCCGCAATAGTGTCGCGCATT
Organism: Pirellula sp.; assembly: GCA_032116775.1. GTDB lineage: Bacteria > Planctomycetota > Planctomycetia > Pirellulales > Pirellulaceae > JAFLCP01. Next base: position 12,136 of record JAUMAI010000565.1, read on the forward strand.
GCTTGCGCCTTTTCAGCGGCTAAGGACACACTGTTGTAGGTCGCTAAAGCAACGGCAAATGACCGCGTTTTGGCGGCAAGGTACATGGTCGTTGAAGCCGTGTATTCCGCGTCAGCAATCTTTTCCTCACATTCAATGATCGCGGCTCGTATTGCCGCATCGCGAGCCTGTGCAAATTGTTGCTCAGCGCCCGGATCCGTCATTCCGCTATTCACATTGGAATTATACGTGTCCCAGGCTTGTTGAATCTTTGCGCTGCGAATTTGTTGAGCTTGCCAGACGGCGGCATAATTAGCTTGCATCGCGTTTTGAACAGCAACTGTGTATGCCTGTTCTGCGGCAACAATGTTTGCGTTCTGTTGATCATGAAAAGACTGCTGAGCATTGAATAAATTTTGACTTTCCGTACCCACATCGATCGTGGGGTGCTTGAGTTGCGAAACAAAAGCAGCTTCATTAGCACGGCTTTGCGAAACTGCAGAGGAAAATGTCTGGAAGGAAGCTGCCTTCGCCGCAGTCGACACGTTCCGCGCCTGGGTTACGGTTTGATTGTAGGTTGCGAGCGCCGCAGCTTTGGCAGAGGCTGCGTTGGAGTCGGAGATAGCCGCAAGTTGCAAGGCGTTGGGATGGGTACCAACATTCAAGGTTGGACCTGCATCGAGGCCGTAGTACTTCGGCGGCGCTGGTTGATCGTCGTCGTTGGGAATGACAAACGCATCTTCTGGCGGAGTGATGGGCCATACAAACTCAGGGTCTGTTCCATACGATTGTCCGGACGTTTGATTGAGGAATGCCGCTTCAGTCGCACTGAGTGATGTACCGAGCTGAAACTCTGCCGCTCGTAGTTGATCTCGATAGGCGGTAACCGTCGACAGACGGGTCGATTGATACAAACTCATGGCGGTCGACATCTCTTGTCGATAGGTTGCATCCGCTGTTTGTAACGATGATTTCAGTGCACCTTTGGCGGCCGCAATACCTTGTTCCAGTGTCGTGTTGGCGTTTTGCCAAGCCGAATCAAAAGTCGCCAGTTCGGTTACCAGGGCTTGAGCGCTGCTGCCATTTGGGGCTGAAGAGTATACGAAGCGGAAGGTGCGCGAGGTGCTGTCGGAGGGCGAACCGCCCCGTGCTAGCCACGCATCGACTTGCACGAAGCCTTCGTTGCCTGGCGTTGTGGGAGTGAAGCTGAATGCCCCGGCGGCATTGGTGGTCGCATTGCCATCGGGTGAGCCGTCACCATCGACATCGAAGAAGATCAATACGTTGCCTACCGCTGGCCCTGTGACTGTACCTTGTACAGCGACATTGGCCGTGGCACCATCTCCAGCCGTACCGGTGTCACTTACCAATCCTAGAGTGGCAACTTTCGTTACCACCAATGCGGTTTGAGTGACCGAAATACTCGACCAAGCTCCTTGGATCATCCCCAAATCTGGATCAAACGTGATGAGGCGCGTCTTGAGGGTATGAGCACCTACGGCTAAACCGCTGGGAGTGAAGGAAAACTTGCCATCTCCGTCGGTGAGAGTCGAGCCATCCGGTGCGCCATCGCCGTCGATGTCAAACTGAATGAGTTGCCCTGAGACGCCGCTGCGACTTGTGCCAGCTTGAATCGCTCCTTTCAACGTGAGATCGGTCGATGCATTGTCGGTAGCACTGGCACCATCGTCGACAGCTAGGCCCCATGCTCCAAGAGATGGAGGAGTTAAAGCGGCTGGTGCAGGGTTCGAGAATGTATGGGAGTTCCAAGCACCGGTTTGGGGTGTTTGACCATTGATACTTTGGCTGGTACGAAGCTTGAGCGTGACCTGTGTCGGTGCCGACGAGGTTGAGGGCGTGTAGTTGTATTCGAACTTGCCATAGGCATCGGACTTGACGACCGCTTCGGGAACATTATCTCCGTTGAGATCAATTTCTACGTTAACGCCGCTGACTTGC
>JAUMAI010000565.1:14083-14789 GCA_032116775.1 Pirellula sp.
CTTGCGCATCATCCAAGACACGTCCTGAGAGTTTTGCGGGAGTAGTGTGAGTGGCGGGTGTCCAAGCGAGGTTCGTAATTGAGGCGGGCTCACTTGCCAAGTCCGAGTAGGTATACGAGAAGGCTTGCCAAGACGAATAAACGCGATTGGTGGAATTCGGATCAAACGTGAAAGTGCGAATCGCCACCGTTTTGGCACCAAACGTCGTAAAGTTCGGATAAACCAAGAATTTTCCAGCGGAATCGGTGTTAGTGGTGAAGTCGGCGGTACCGTTGTTGTCGAGGTCCACTTCGATCAAGGCGGTTGTCTGCCCTGATGCGAGGGCTACGGTGCCTGTGATGGCCGCATTTCGAGTGATCGAGTCCGATGCCGATGCACCGCTGTCGCTGAGCAGTTCCATCGTTTGAATCGCGGCTGGAGTGACGGGATCCGCTGCGATCGTGTAGCTGAAGGTCTGCCAGGCTCCTAGCTCACCTTGATGAGTCGCCGTATTCCATACTCGGGTGCGGGCTCGGACGTTTTTCGCACCTGGGGTTAAAGACTTCGGTGTGTATTGGAATTTTCCATCGGCCTCTGTAAAGGTGATTCCGTCGATGACATCGTCACCGTTTTCATCGAATTCGACTCGTTGATTGGAGAGTGAGGTTATGGATACCGAAGTGCCAGAGCCTCCATACCCGATTTGCCCTACAATAGTCCCTTCGCT
>JAUMAI010000566.1:0-4665 GCA_032116775.1 Pirellula sp.
GTGGCTGTACCCAAATACCGCTACCATCCTCAATCGGTAGCCAAGGCTCAGGAAGCAGTCACGGCTGCAGAGGCTGCTGCCAAGGTGGCTGCTGATGAACTAAATCAACAGACCGCAGCCGTAGCCAGTTTACCTGCAGAAAAGAAATCAGAAGGCGAACAGAAGCTAACTGAATTGACGATGAAGAAACAGTCGGCAGATATGGCGTTGCAAGCCGCCAGCAATCTGCTCAAGAGCGTAACCGAACGAGCTAATCCCCGCGATACGGCAGAAATTGTTATCTCCGAACCGATAACCATCCGCGTTCAACCTTAGGAAGAGATATGACCGACGCATCCCATTCCCAACACGATCACTCCGCTCGTCCATTCTGCTGCGGCCCCAATCAATTTGGCAATCCGAGCCGAAGAGGCTTTCTCAGTATGGGCTTGGCGGGTTTCTCGACGCTCACCCTTCCGGCTATCTTACGGCTGCAGTCCCAAAGAGCATTCGCGAACGATGGTGACGGACAGAATAAGACAGCAGTGATCATGGTCTGGAAACCAGGCGGATGCTCTCACATTGACACTTACGATCCGAAGCCAGAAGCGGGCAGTGAGTACCGTGGACCGTTCAAGACCATATCGACCAAAGTTCCCGGCTTGCAGTTTACTGAATTGTTACCTAAGCAAGCCGCGATCGCTGATAAGTTCACCGTGTTACGTTCTATGCGGCAAACGGCCCCTGGGCACCCAGCCGGCTCTATGCAAATGCTTTCTGGAGATCCCGACACCCGCGATAAGCCGAAACCGAAGTATCCTGACTGGATGACTGTCACGAATTACTTGCGCTCTCAAGAAGGCAAACGTACCAATCCGTTGCCTCGTTACATCGGTGTCAATCCACCTCTGGAATACAACGGTCCTGCCTATGTGGGCGAGGCTTATTCTCCGTTTGTTGTCTCTGGAGACCCAAGCAATCCGAACTTTACGGTACCCAATATCGGCCTCACCGATGCCAATGAAGTTCAAAGATTACAACGCCGTTCTACTCTCAGGCAGAACCTAGATACTCTCTCGCGAGCCTTCGATCGCTACGGTGAATTAGGTGCCTTGGATCAATTTGAAGAACAGGCTATGTCACTGCTGACTAGCCCAGCCACTAAAGAAGCTTTTGATCTTACGAAAGAAGACGATAAGACTCGAGATCGCTATGGACGGAATGCTTGGGGACAACAACTCCTTCTATGCCGTAGATTAGTGGAGGCTGGAGTTGAGGTCCTAACCAGCAGCTTAAGCGGTCAGTTGTGTGGAAGAGTCGGCAATTGGGATGACCATGCTGTAAATCATCATGTTTTCGATGCGCTGCGATTTAGAGCCGAAGCTTATGATCAGGCTGTGACTGCATTGATAGAAGACATCTATGAGCGTGGCCTCGATAAACGGGTACTTGTGGTGGTAACCGGAGAATTTGGCCGAACTCCCAAAATCGAATACTCGCCAAGCACAGGCGCAGGAAACGCGAGCGCGCCGGCAGGCACCATCCAACCCGGCCGAGATCATTGGCCTCGAGCTTTCTCCAACATCTGGGCTGGAGGTGGTATCGAAACAGGACGGGTCATCGGAGCTACGGACAAACGAGGCGAAGATCCCATCGAGCGAGCCTGCTCCGCTGGCGATTTCCTAGCCACGATCTACAAACACCTCGGCATCGATGCAGGCACAACGTTTATTAAAGATTTCAATGGACGCCCAACGCCCATCGTTGATCATGGAAAGCCAATTCCTGAATTGGTCGGCTAGCGGGTAAGGTAGATCGTCTTACAACGCATATTGCTAACTAGCGCAGACGGCTAACTGTAGTGCAGCCTATCGCGCTCAAACGGTAGACATTGAGAGCCTTTTCCAAGTCGTTTGCTGAAGCGGAAGTCCAGATGAATCCACCGCGTCCTCGTGGAACCGTTGCGTATAATAACGAAGGTCGGATCGCGATCGTGACAGGTGGATCCAATGGAATCGGAGCAGCGATTGTCGAGTCGTTGGCTTCATCAGGTGCTACGGTCGTCTGCGCTGATATCACCCCAACCACAAGCCGGGCGAGCAGTGTGCATTATCGCTTACTCGATGTTGCCAATGAAAATGCTTGCTGCGATTTAGTGGACTGGACCGTGAGTTCATTTGGTGGCGTTGATATCTTGGTAAATAATGCCGCAATACAACCTCCAGCTTCTTATCGACGAGTGGAAGATGTTCCTTCTGCGGACTACCAGCGCATGGTCAGCGTGAATCTATCCGGCTATCACTTTATGGCCAAGTATTCATTGCGACAAATGCGTCGACAGCGAAGTGGCGTCGTCGTAAATATCGCCAGCGGCCAAGGCCACCGCACAGCCAGACAAGTGCCAGTCTATGGACCAATAAAGGCAGCCAATATCTTACAAGCGATGCAATGGGGAATCGAATACGCCAGAGATGGAATCCGAGTCGTCAGCGTTTCTCCCGGTGCCATTGACACTCCGCTGGTTCGAGCGAGCTTGGAAGCGCAAGGGGGTGCCGCGGAATTAGCTAACCGTCATCCGCTTGGTCGCATTGGCAAACCTGAAGAAGTAGCTCAGGCAGTGTTATGGTTAGCCAGCGAAGATGCATCATTCGTTACGGCGACAGACCTTAGTGTCGATGGTGGACTACAAGCTTTTGGCGCTTTTGCCGACCCATTTCCTCAACCAGAATAAAGCGATTCCCAACCCTCGTCGCCGGGGCAACGCACAATCCTCGGGCTGTACTCTGCCCTGAATTGGATTCGCGTCGTTTCCCGCTTGAATTAAGAACACAGACTCTGGTAACACAGTATCGATGCTGCTTATAGCAACGAAAATCAACCCTATGGTTCTTAACGCCATAGATTGATGGTCCCGCGTCTTTCCGCGGCCATAATCTCGTACCTCACATGGGCCAGAAAGAATTACTTGCCTATACTATCATCCCCATTTAGTAACCCGTTTTCTGGTATACTAAACTTTACCAATCCTTTTATTGCTTAGACCGCAGTTAACATCCCAAAGGTCCATCGCTCATGGCTAAGTTCACCATTTCGGCTCTTGCCCGCGCTTACGCATCTTCGTCGCACGGAGCTCCAGTCGTCACAGAACCAGCCCAACTGCAAATCCTACATGGCATCTGCTCCGAAGATTCTTGCCTAGACTATATGCAGCCTGATGAAACAATGGACGAAGTCATTGTCGGAGGTGGACGAATTCGATTCGAATACCTTCCTGACAGTAATTCTTTTCGAGTCACGACGGCTTATGACGTCCTGCGACCTCTGGATACTGAGGAAAGAAATCAACTTATCGAAGATACCGTTGAGCAATGGAAAGCTGGCTTAGGTTGTGGTGCATTTTCGAATCACTTACACGAGGTACTATCAGTATCTCTTGCGAATGCAATTCGCCAAACCTGTGGTACAGAAGAAGAACTCGGCGACATGTTCGTCGACGCAGCTCCAATCCTTGAGGACAACGATTTACGCTTTGAGTACGACCCAGATGGATCATCTAGCGACGACATCATCGATGATCTAATCACAGCAGCTGAAAATGGTGACCTGAATGCACTTGTCATGTATGCACAACACCTGGAATTGGGAGACGGCGTTGAACAAAATGAAGAACTAGCTTTCGAGTTGTATTCCAAGGCGGCTGAGCATGATTTCCCGCCGGGCCAAGCCTTTGCTGGATATGCCTTACTGCGAGGAATCGGCTGTGACCCTGATCCCGCTAACGCAATTCAGTTACTAACCGCCTCAGCAAATGCAGGGTATCCCTTCGCAATGCATTGCCTTGGACAGTGCTACAGCCAAGGCATTGGCACGGAGGTTGATTACGAAAAAGCGTTTCAATATTACCAGTCGGGTTCGGAAGTCAACGACGCTGGTTGTCTAGCTGAACTCGGCGAGTGTTACGAGTTCGGTCGCGGTACAGAAATAGACTTAGAAAAGGCGCTGGAATGTTATCAGCTTGCCTCCAATTTAGGTTTCGAAACAGTCGATGAGGCCATCGATCGTTTATCACCACAAATTGAAAATGATGACTCGTAAACTCACAACCGAGGCGCGCCCCCATTACGATTACGAGCGACGCGCCCAGCGTATGGACGGAAAAGAGCCGGCTGAGCTAGCCTAACGCTTCGCCTTCAAGGTCGAGATAAGCACCTTGAGTTCGTCAAGCTTTTGGGCATCGTCCTTCACGACACCATCCTCGAAGCTGGCAAGAAGCTTATCCCATACGACAGCGAGTTGGGCTTGCATATTGGCACTATTTGCAGTCATTACGATAACGGCATCATATTGTGGTAGCACGATACAAAACTGCCCATCTTTTCCATCACCACGAAAAGCATCGTGACGACAACGCCAAAACTGAAAGCCATAGCCTTGTTCCCAGTCGCTATTGGGATTACTTCCATTGGATACTTGCTTGCTGGTAGCGAGCTCAATCCATTTTTTCGGCAGGAGTTGCCGGCCTTTCCAACTTCCATTCTGCAGGTAGAGTTGCCCAAACTTGGCAATATCCTCTGTCGTTAAGTAGAGCCCGTAACCGCCGATAGAAATACCTTGCGGGTTCTCATCCCACTTCGGCTTTTTGATTCCCAAGGGCTCAAACAAACGAGGCTGCAGATAATCGACCAC
>JAUMAI010000567.1:0-7335 GCA_032116775.1 Pirellula sp.
AATGACATTTTACGCTCTTGTTCCTCATGCAGCGAAATCATCGAGCCTAAGGCTTCTTCACTTGCCAACAAAACCGTTTCTCTATATTTCGCAACTGCCTGTTGGTACTTCTCTTCCTGAGCCTTGATCCTATTTTTTAAGCGACCAAAGTTTAGGATGTTCCACCGAACGGATGGTCCTACGCTATGTGCGAGACTTTCGCCGACGAAAAGCGTATTAAGATCGCGCGAGTCAACCGTTATGACGCCCGTCAGGCTAAGTTGCGGATAGAGGTCTGCTTGCGCCGCCCCAATTCTTGCATTTTCTCGAATGAGATCTTGTTCTGCTTTGCGAATATCAGGTCTACGCCGCAACAAGTCCTGAGGTATCCCGAAGTTCAACGCCATCGGCACCTCAGGAATCGGCCCTCCTCCCAATTGCTCCATAAATTGCAACGTGGGAATGGAACCCTGCAGCACACACAACCGTAAAGCTGACTGCTGTAATTGCTGCCGCATTAACGGTATGGAAGCTTCAGTCGTGTGTAGTTCCGAAAGTCCCTGCGCGACATCGAGATAAGTTACCAAACCCGCTTTTTGCTTCGATTCCGCTAACCTCACCGTTTCCGTCTGAATTGCCAAATTGCGGTCTGCGATTGCAAGCCTGGCTTGCAATGTGCGTGCTTCGATGAAGGTTTTCGCAGTTTCCGCGCAAAGCGAAACGACCATATCTCGATAAGCTTCTTTGACCGCGTTCTTATCAGCCAAAGCGGCCTCATTGAGACGTTTCAGTTTTCCCCACAAATCGATTTCCCAAGAGGTATCAAACCCAAAAGAATTCAATCCAAAGGCGGTGCTCTGAGGAATGAAAGCGTTACCCGTTTTACTGAATTGTTTATACAACACCGAGCTGGTTAGTGAGGCCTCAGGACGAGAAAGTGCGGCAGTGGCCCTCTCCATCGCTCGCGCTTCTTCAATGCGATGAAGTGCTTCACGAAGTGAGAGATTGCTGCGCACGACTTGCTCAATCATCAGATCGAGTTCGGGCGAATTGAGCTGCTTCCACCAACAGTTGATTTCGTCGGCCTGACCAGGAGAAAGGTTTTGAGGCTGTATTTCCCAATCGGTCGGCAAGGTGACAGAGGGGCGGCAAAATTCTGGCCCAACTTTGCAGCCAGTTAAAGACAAAGCGAATAATGCGATCAGCAGCCACAAACGTCTAGCAGTCGAAGGATTGGGATTTTTTCCCATCCTTGCTGCGGCGACCTTATGCATGCTGATGTTTGCAGACATTTGACGAACCTCGATATTTCCGACCAACATTCCGTAACGACTGCGCGCTTTAAGAACAGTTGATGCCATTTATCCCATCGGCATTCCGTTTATAACGGCTCTAACAGCTTCAATGGTTATTCGGAAGTTCGGGCAGAGGTACGAGCCACATATACCGCACAGGCAAAGCCTGACGGTCAGTGGAACTAGCGAAAATAAAGAAGTTGATTAAAGACTACCGACGAAAGCGACTCATCAACTTTTCCAATTAGCTGATGCATGTCCAATGTGTCCCCTCAACCAAGCGACACCGAAATAAAGCATAAGTATGCATGCCTACCACGCGCCCTTCGGTAAAGCCCAAACAATCGTTAGAGGTTGCCGAATTTGACAAATTTGCCGCAAATCCGAGACGGTCATCCTCTTTTACCCGCCCGTACGCCGTTTTCTATCCGATTTTTTCCCTGAGAGGTTTTCCATTTACATGCCAGAAAAAGTGCGTCAGAAGTTCACCGCTTCACTTTTCACTCGGGAAATTGAAAGCCATGCGGCCAGAGGATCATAAAAAGCCATCGCTCCGAATTCGACACTTTGAGCGAAGAATCCTGCTGTCAGCTTCAGCATTGGATTGGATTACTGAACCGATAAAACTGGAAACCTTACCGCTTAATTCGACCACCATCTCAGGATCTACGCCACGACGGGAGGCCGCGGAAACTCAATGGATACGATTAAGCGAACCGGTACCCGGTGAGCTCTCAAGAGATTCTTCAGCCTCTTCCGCGACAATGGCTTTTCCAGGAGAGTCGATCTCAACTACGAAACCCTTCGCCCCCACAATCCAACCTTGTCCTGCTCCTGTAGATAGACATCCAAGTACGCCCGTTTTATCTGACAATCGTAGCCTGACTGCAGAATCATCTCGGTCCGCTGTAGAGCGCTGGACTTCCAAGGCCAAAAATCGAGCTACCTGGCCTGCAAACCTACCACCATTTCCTCTCTTCGAAATTATCATTGTCAATCAATCGATGATCGCGAGAGTTTCGTAGTTGCTTGTCATGTATTTGCTTGTCATTGAGATTACGAACTATCAGTGACGCTGGACATCGGCAGATTGAATCGACAGTCCAAACTCTTTCGGCGCCTTGATCAAAATAGTTTGAGAACCAAAATCGTGAACTGAACAAGATGTGTCTGGTCAACCAACTTTAATCTCCCATTTGTGGATCAATCATCCCTCAATCGTGTCCAGCTTTTCCCCGCAACAGCTGGACAATATCGGCAACAAACAATAGCAGCGGCGCATATCTTTACATAGCTAGGCAGTTCATGGCTTGCCTTAACTCTTCGCCCTAATCGTTACGATCGTTACGACTCAGAAAACAACTACAGATGGGATTTCGCTAATTCTCACAATCGCTACATCCCTGCAATTCTCCAGCAGCATTCGAAAAACTCTACTTTGCCCGAAAAATCTAATTGATCCGAAAATCTTTCGGGACGAATTGACCCTGAATACGTGCAATCTCGTGGAAAAACAACATAGAGTTGAACGGGTCTGTTACGCAAATATCCCCAAACCCTGAAAAGCAGACAGCTATGGCAGCGCAACCTCCCAAGCGACCAGCTAAGCGTCCAACGCTCAAACTTCGTAATTTGGAACGTCGCGTTCTACTTTCAGCGACCTGGTTGGATCCTAGCGTCGCCGAGGCAGCGGAATCGAATCAAATTGATGTAATAGATTCGCAGTCCATCGATAGCACGCTTTCTCAAATTGAATCACTTCTACAAGTGGAAAGCACCGTTGGTCTGGAAAGTGGGAATTTGCTCGTATCGGATTTGTCTTCCCAAACCTCACTCGATACCTACTCCGCTGTAGAATCTGATACCGAATCTACCGACAATTCAGACGACTTCCAACTCGAGGATGACACTGACGACGTTCGCAAGCAAATCATTTTTATCCAAGACAATTTGGTTGATTTCGAACTCCTCGTTTCTAGTTTCCAACAGGAATCACTTGGCAATAATGAGACCCGCGAAGTTTATGTGCTGCACAGCGACGTGGATGGTCTGTCTCAGATCAGCAACTATCTAAGCGGTGAAGCAAATGTTGATGCTATTCAGATTTTTACTCACGGTAGTGAAGGCTTACTGCGTCTAGGAAGCAGCTATTTAACGTCGGACAATATCGCCACTTATAATGATCAATTACAAGCCATTGGAGCCATCTTATCCGCTGAGGGAGACATCGTTATCTATGGCTGTAACGTGGCACAGGGGGACTCCGGTCAGCAATTCGTCGATGCTCTATCACAAGCAACAGGGGCTGACATCGCAGCCTCAACCGACCTGACCGGCTCTGCGCAACTTGGTGGGGATTGGGAATTAGAATATCGCACAGCGACAATCGAGACCAACACGGTTGTCCCAGAAAATATACTGCTGAGCTATCGAAATCTACTTGCTACAGGTACGGCTTCAGCCGACATTTTGGTTGGTTCAAGTGCCACTGAAACTCATGATGGATTGGCAGGTAACGACGTATTGATCGGTGGTGTGAATGTTGCCACCGACGGACTGTTCACCCAAGGCACTGTCTCCGGTAGCTCCCAACTCTATTCTAGTGGCTCCAGCTTCGGTGGCTGGACTGTGACGTCTGGTAGTGTCGACTTGCTTGGCTCAGCGTGGCAAACATCACCAGCCGGTGGACGGAGCGTTGATCTGGATGGATCAGCCCCGGGAACCATTCGGCAAACACTCACCACCGTGGCCGGAAATACCTATCAAGTTCGCTTCCTGATGTCCGCTAACGGAACTGGCATTGTTACGAAATCTCTACAAGCCAGTGCTGCTGGAACGACTCAGGATTTCACAGTAACCACCGGAAGCTCGCACTCATCGACCGCAGTCGAGTGGCAGGAGCAATTCTTCAGATTCACGGCGACAGGCACTTCGACAACGCTCCAGTTTCAAAGCTTGTCATCTTCTGGTTCAGCAGGAGCTGTTTTGGCAGAAGTGGTCGTAGCTGATTTAACAACGAACAACGGCAATGACATATTCAATGGAGGCTTGGGAGCTGATACTTTCATCGGCAGTGGCGGCAATGACACGTTTAACGGGGGTGGCGGCAACGATATCGTGATCGGTGGCTCAGGTATCGATACGGTCGTTTTCACGGGCAATCGAAGCGATTACTCTGTTACTCAGGTTAGTGATTCCCAAGGAATTTACTATCAAATAACGGATAACACCGTTGGTCGAGATGGAACAGATCGTATCTATAACGCCGAATTTTTTCAGTTTGCCAATGGAACAGTTACGTCCCTGACCGCCGTATCGGATACGGCAACGGCTGTCGAGGCTGGAGGTACCGATAACGGAACCGCAGGTACCAATCCGACCGGAAATGTTTTGACCAATGATACTAACAGTTTGACCGGTGGAACGATTACGGTCGCGGGAGTCGCCGCGGGTAGTACTACTTCCGCAAGCGGATCCGTTGGAACCAATGTCGCTGGCTCTTTCGGATCGATCAATATAAGCTTACTTGGGGCATATACCTACACGGTCAACAACGCTAATTCCTCTGTCCAAGCGTTGCGTACATCGACCGATACTCTGACGGATGTTTTCACCTATACTATTCAGGATTCGGCTGGCCTTACTAGCACAGCCAGAATTACCGTCACGATTCAAGGCGCCAACGATACGCCGACCTTTACCAGCAATGGAGGAATGTCGACCGCCACTATCTATGTCGCAGAGAATACAACGGCCGTCACAACAGTAACTGGCTCCGATGTTGATACCGGAAGCACACTAAGCTATTCGATTTCAGGTGGTGCGGATGCGAGCAGATTTACAATCAATGCCACCACCGGCGTATTAGCATTTGTAGCTGCCCCAGACTTTGAGGCTCCTACCGATACCGGCGCAAACAACGTCTACGATGTCACCATTCAAGTAAGTGATGGAACACTTACGAGAACTCAAGCTATGTCGGTCATCGTCACCAACAGCTTGACGGGTGATACGATCACCACATCGATTGATACCTATATAAATACCAACCAAAATACAAGAAATTATGGCTCTAACATTGATTTTGTTGTTGATGCCGGTGGCACAGGGATTGGAGATCGAAGGTCATTATTGCAGTTCAGCCTCAGCGATATACCGGTGGGAGCGACCATAACTAACGCAACACTGCAGTTGAATGCGATAACGAACAATGGCGCTATGAATGTGGAGGTTTACCGAGCAACATCAGCCTGGACAGAAGCAGGCACCACTTGGCAAACAACCAATGGCACTACATCTTGGACCACGGCAGGTGGGGATTATAACGCAACCGCAATTACCACTCAATCGGTTAGTAATACGGGCACGGTTTCGTTCAATATCACAAGTTTAGTGAGTGGTTGGTATTCGGGAACTTTCAACAATTTCGGCCTGATTCTGGGAAGTAGTGACTCAGGCAACAAGTTTACAACTTTCAGCAGCTCCGATGGAACAACTGCCCCAAGCCTAGTGCTTTCTTTCACAGTAGCCAACTCGGCTCCAGTGATCACCTCCAATGGAGGCGGCGCTACTGCAGCTGTGACGATAAACGAAGACTCAACGGCAGTAACCACAGTCGTTGCCACCGACTCGGACACTCGAACCTACTCGATTTATGGCGGTTCCGATGCAACGCTATTCACCATCAATTCAAGTACCGGCGTCTTAGCATTCTCATCAGCACCCAATTTCGAGGCTCCGACGGACAGCAATGGGGATAACGTTTATCAAGTCATCGTTCAGGCAGCCGATCCCTTCGGACAAATCGACCGCCAAACCATCAGTGTCACAGTAGCCAACACCAACGAGGCTCCTGTGGCTGTTGCGGATACCGCTACAGCGGTCGAAGCGGGTGGAACTACTAACGGGACGGCAGGAACCAACCCGACGGGTAATGTTCTCACAAACGACACGGATATCGACACAGCCAGCGGCGATACAAAAACGGTTGTTGGTGTGGCGGCTGGTTCAGTCGCCTCCGCCTCCTCCAATGTTGGCACAAACGTAGCTGGGACCTACGGCTCACTCAACATCACCGCCGATGGTACCTACATCTACACCGTCGATAATACCAATGCCACAGTGCAAGCCTTAAGAACCTCAGCTAATACTCTGACTGACGTTTTCACTTACACAATGCAAGATGCTGCTGGATTAGCCAGCACCACTCGTGTCACCATCACCATTCAAGGCGCCAATGACGCGCCGCACGATTTAGCGACCACGGGTCTATCCGTAGTCGAGAACGCATCCAACGGTACAACAGTAGGTACCATAACTCGTAGCGACTATGATAGCGGTGACAGTGCCACCTACTCCCTAACCGATAATGCCGGTGGGCGTTTTGCAATAAACAGCAGCACTGGAGTCATCACCGTACTCAATAGCGGTCTGCTTAATTTTGAATCCTTCACACAACATAGCATCACCGTAAGAGTTACCGATACGGCTGGAGCAACCTATGATGAAATATTCACGGTAGCTCTTACCGACCTCGACGAATTCGATGTTGGGGCAATCACGGATTCCAATACAGCAACCAACAGCGTATCCGAGAATGCAACGGTCGGAACGGAAGTTGGTCTTACTGCATTTGCGAGTGATAATGATGGAAGCAATAACTACATTACCTACACTCTCGTCAACAACGATGGCGGGAGGTTCGCCATCAACAGCACATCAGGCGTTGTAACCGTAGCTGGTGCGATTGATAGGGAAACTGACGGAACAACGAGATCGATCACTGTTAGAGCGGCATCGAGCGATGGATCCTTCACCGAACAAAGCTTCACTATCGCCATCACCGATGTCGACGAATTCGATGTCGGAGTTGTAAGCGATACCAATGCAACATCGAACAATGTCAACGAAAATGCGTCGATTGGCACCCTAGTTGGCATCACTGCCTTTGCATCCGACAACGACGCCACCACCAATACCATCACTTATTCACTCGCCAATGACGATGGGGGCCGATTTACCATCAACAGTACGACCGGTGTCGTGACCGTAGCAGGATCCA